>NZ_JBFTZS010000001.1:0-48122 GCF_056406675.1 Caulobacter sp. P1_B12_2
TCTTGGGGTCGGCCGAGAACTCGTTCCAGAAGCGGTCCAGATAGATCCGCTCGCGGCCGGCGACCAGGCGCTCCATGTCGGGACCGCCGAACCGGAAGTGCCAGAGCAGCGGGCTCTTGAGGATCTCTTCCCACGGACCGACGCCGGGCACCGGGGCGTCGATCAGCACCAGGCGGGTCACCCGCTTCTGGTTCTGCACCGTGAAGGCGTAGGCGACCATGTTGCCGATGTCGTGGGCGACGACGTCGGTCTTGTCGATCTTCAAGGCGCCCAGCACGCCGGCCACGTCGCCGGCTTGCGTCTTCTTGTCGTAGCCGCCGGCCGGCTTGGTCGAGAGGCCCATGCCGCGCAGGTCGGGGACCACCACGGTGTGGTCGCGTGCCAGGTCGGCGGCCATCGGCGCCCACATGTCGCCGGTTTCGCCATAGCCGTGCAGCAGCACGACGGCCGGGCCCTGGCCGCCGACCCGGACATGGATCGTCGTGCCGTTGGTGGTGATTTCCTGGGTCTTGAACGAAGCCGGAAAGGCGGGGACTTCGGCGTGGGCGGCGACGGCCAGGGACAGCAGCGCGACGACCGGCAAGAACAGACGTTTCATGACGAACCTCCAAGTTGAAGCGCTAGACTGAAGCCTGGCCGCCGCCCCGCCTTGAACAATCCCGCCATAACCACGTCCGTCAGGGATCGCCTAGCCGCCGGCGACCGCGCCGATATAGCCCAGCGTCGCCGCCCGGTGGACGGTCTGGGAGCGACCGGCCACGCCCAGCTTGTCGGCGGCGTTGATCATGTGAAAGCGGACGGTCGGGGTGGCGATCTGGACGATGGCGGCGATCTCGCCGTCGGTCTTGCCCGCCGCGGCCCATTTCAGGCACTGGATCTCACGCCGGGTCAGCCGCGCGGTGTCCTTGCGCGCGCCCAGCGCCGCCTCCTGATAGGCGCCGGTCAGGCGCAAGGCCAACAGGTGGAACTCGCCGGCCCGGGCCGCGAAGATCTTCCCCACGTCGACGTCCGGATCCGGCGAGGCCCAGACCACCGCCCCGATCACTCCGCGTGGCTGATAGGCCGGGGCGACGATCGCGGTGGCGACGCCGAACATGTCGCCCGGGTCGATCGCCCCCATCGCCTGGGTCCAGCCGGTCGGCCGCCAAGTCTGCAGGCGGCCGTCCTGGAAATAGAACGGCTCGGAGGTCAGACGGGTGGCGAAGACGAACGGCGCGCGCAGGGCGAAGGCCCGGTCGCGCCAGTATTCCAGCGTCGGGTCGATCCAGCGGAACAGGGTCTCGGCCAGGGGTTTTGCGTCAGTCCCGACCATCGGTCGGGGACTTGAAATATCGGCGCTGACGGCGATGAACGGCAGGCCGACCGCGCGGCCCAGCGCGTCGATCTCGCGCGCCAGCCGTTCGACCAGCTCCAGATCCGCGGCCGCCGGCGCGCGTTCGGCGCTCATGGTCCCACCCTTGTTCACCGCAACCCCTGGACGATGACCCCGCCGGGCGCGGCGCGCAACGATCCCTAACGGAAGCCCCCTATCAGTTCCGATAGCTTGCGCGGGGCGGCCCCCTTGGCGAGCTTCCCGGCGGGCGACAGCGTTGCGCCCGCGCGGCGAGGTGTGTGGGGTGGAGCTTGAACTTTCGACCGAAGACCTGGCCTTTCGCGACGCGGTCCGCGCCTTCCTCTCCGCCCGCCTGACGCCGGAGCTGGTCCAGGCCGGACAGCGGATGACCAGCGTGTTCTGCGACAAGGATCACAGCCTGGCCTGGCAGAAGATCCTCCACGCCCAGGGCTGGGCCGCGCCATCGTGGCCGGAGGACTACGGCGGTCCCGGCTGGAGCGAGATGCAGCGCCACGTCTTCGCCGCCGAGTGCGCCCGGGCCGGCGCGCCCGCCCTGGCGCCGATGGGGCTGAAGATGGTGGCCCCGGCGATCATGGCGTTCGGAACCCCCGCCCAGAAGGCCCGCTACCTGCCCCGCATCCTGTCGGGCGAGGACTACTGGTGCCAGGGCTATTCCGAGCCCGGCGCGGGCTCGGACCTGGCGGCCCTGTCGCTGCGGGCCGAGCGAGACGGCGACGACTACGTCCTGACCGGCTCGAAGCTGTGGACCACCCACGCCCACTGGGCCAACCGGATGTTCTGCCTGGTCCGCACCTCGGCCGAAGGCCGCCCCCAGGCCGGGATCACCTTCCTGCTGATCGACATGGACAATCCCCGCATCAAGGTGGAGCCGATCGTCACCCTGGCCGGCGAGCACGAGGTCAACCAGGTGTTCTTCGACGGCGCCCGCACGCCGGCGGCCGACCGGCTGGGCGAGGAGAACCAGGGCTGGGCGGTCGCCAAGCACCTGCTGACCTTCGAGCGCGGCGGCGGCTACGCGCCCGGACTCGAGGCCATGCTGGAGCGCCTGCGGACCTGCGCCGGACTGGAGGCCGGTGACGAGACCGAGCGCCTGCTGGACGACCCGCACCATCGCCGCCGCCTGGCCGAAGCCGAGATCGCGACCCTGGCCATCGACATCTCCGAGCGGCGGGTGCTCAGCGCCCTGGCCGGCGGCGGCGGTCCCGGCCCCGCCTCATCCCTGCTCAAACTGCAAGGGTCCGAGGCCCTGCAGCGCCTCGACGAACTGGCGACCGACACGCTGGGCCCCTATGTCGCCCCGCATCAGCCTCAGGCCCGGACGGCGGGCTCGAACCTGACGCCGATCGGCCCCGAGCACGGCCTGACCACCATGGCCCGCTATCTGAACAACCGCGCGGCCTCGATCTACGGCGGCTCCARCGAGATYCAGCGCRACATCATCGCCCGCCAGATCCTGGGCCTCTGATCGGCCCCCCTATCATTTCCGATAGCTTGTTCGCCCAACGCCGGACCCGCACGCTCCCTCCAAAGCCAGCGTCCCATGAAGGCGCGGCGATGAGGGAGGAACAAGCATGTCCGGACCATCGCGTTTGGCGCTGACGCTCGGCGCGTCGGCACTGGCCCTGCTGGCGGCTTTGCCCGCCGCGGCGCAGGCCCAAGCCCAAGCCCAGAAGACCGAACCCTTCACCATCGAGACCCTGGTCGTCACCGCCCAGCGGCGCGAGGAGACCGCCAACAGCGTCGGCATGCCGATCCAGGCCTTCAGCGGCGAGACCCTGCAGCAACTGCGGGTCACCGACCCCAAGGACCTGTCGGCCATCGCCCCCAGCTTCACGGTCTCGCAGAGCTATCAGGGCGTGCCGACCTATACGCTGCGCGGCATCGGCTTCAACACCATCAACCTGTCGGCCACCTCGACGGTCGGCACTTATGTCGACGAGGTCGCCTACGCCTATCCGTTCATGAACACCGGCCCGATCTTCGACCTGGAGCGGGTCGAGGTGCTTAAAGGGCCGCAGGGCACGCTCTACGGCCGCAACACCACCGCCGGCCTGATCGACTTCGTCACCAACAAGCCGACCGAGACCTTCGAGGGCTCGATCACCGGCGAGGTCGGCAACGACCAGACCCACAATTTCGAAGGCCATGTCAGCGGGCCGCTCGCCAAGGGGCTGCAGGGCCGCCTGGCCTTCCGCTCCGAGGACAGCGACGAGGGTTGGCAGGTCAGCAACACGCGCGGCGACCGCCAGGGCGAGAACCATCGCCTGGGCTGGCGCGGCGCCCTGGCCTTCCAGCCGGGCGACAAGGTCGAGATCGATTTCTCGTATTCCGGCTGGACCAACACGTCCGACACCGTGGCCGCCCAGGGGATCGGCTTCACCCCGGCCACGGCGGCCAGCCCGTTCAACGCTCCGGGCCTGGTGAACTACATCGCCACCCACGCGCCGACCAAGGCCAGCCAGGCCGACTGGGCCGCGCCCGCCGCCCGCGGCGCGGACATCGGCACGGGCCTGGGCGTCGCCGGTCCGGCCCGCGAAGACGACCGGATGGACGCGCTCAAGCTGAAGGTGGTCTGGGACCTGACCGACTCGGTCCGACTGGTCTCGCTGACCAGCTACAACGAACTCACCCGCGACGCGGTGTTCGACTGGAGCGGCGCGCCATACGAGATCCTGGTCCAGAAGGCCCATGGCGAGATCGAGTCGGCGGCCGAGGAGCTGCACTTCGAGGGCAAGACCGACAAGGGCGCCTGGCTGGTCGGCGGCTATATCGCCCACGACGAGATCCTGGACAGCAACCGCACCCTGCTGGGCCAGAACGCCAATGTCGGCCTGGTGCGGTTCTACGGCTCGACCTTGCTGGCCACGCCGTTCAACAGCGGCGGCTACACCGCTCTGCAGATGAGCCAGTCGTTCCGCACCTATGAGGACGTCGGCAATATCGAGACCGACACCTGGAGCCTGTTCGCCAATGTCGATCATCAGCTGACGGACGACCTGAAGCTGACCCTCGGCGTCCGCTACAGCCAGGACAAGCAGGACTACGCCGGCTGCTCGCGCGACTTCAACGGCAACATGCTGCCCAACGTCAATGTCGTGAACCGGGCGCTGTTCTTCGCCGCCTACGGCCTGACCGCGCCGATCAGCCAGGGCCAGTGCAACACCTTGGACCCGGCCAAGAAGGCCTTCGGCCTGGTCACCTCACGTCTCGACGAGGACAACCTGGCCTGGCGCGCGGCCCTGGACTGGAAGGCGACCGAGGACGTGCTGCTGTACGGCTCGATCTCACGCGGGGCCAAGGCCGGCGTCACACCGATCAACGCCGCCAACATCTCGACCCAGAACGCCCCGGCCACCCAGGAGCTGTTGACCGCCTACGAGGTCGGCATGAAGGCCGCCCTGCTGGACCACAGGCTCCAGGCCAATGTCGGCGTCTTCTACTATGACTACACGGACAAGCAGCTGAGCGTCTATTTCGCCGACCCGATCTATACGGCCCTCGCGCGCCTGGCCAACGTGCCGGAGTCCCTCGCCTACGGCCTGGACGGCGACATCACCTGGCGGCCCCTGCGCGACCTGACCCTGATCGCCTCGGCCACCTGGCTCCACACCGAGGTGAAGGGCTATACGGGCATCAACGCCGCCGGCCAGCCGCAGAGCTTCGACGGCCGGCCCTTCCTCTACAGTCCCAAGTTTCAGGGCGGGCTGACCGCCCTGTTCGATCATGACCTGAACAGCGGCCTGAAGCTGCAGGCGGCCTTGAACGGCCGCTGGCAGGGCAAATCGTCGGCCGACCTGGAGGGCAATCCGCTGTTCGCGATCGACGGCTACGGCCTGGTCAACGCCAGCGTCGGCGTCTCGGATCCGGCCAAGGGCTGGGAGCTGTCGCTCTGGGGCCGCAACCTGACCGACGAATATTACTGGAGCGCGGTCAGCAGCAACGCCAACGTCGTGGTCCGCTTCCCCGGCAAGCCCCGCACCTACGGCGCGTCGCTCAGCCTGAGTTTCTGACCCGCGAAGGACAGCTTCGGCGTGATGGCCGCCGAGCTTGACCTCCCGACCGCCATCGACCTCGGATCCTGGAGCGTGTCGCCGTCGCCGGCGCCACGCTCTCCTTTTCGGATCGTCAGGCCAGGGCCTTCTTGTAGAGCGCCAGCAGGTTGGACCACGCCTTCTCGGCGGCGGCCTCGTTGTAGACGGCGCTGCCCTTGACGGTCCAACCGTGGGCCGCGCCCTCGAAGACCTCGATCTGGGCCGGACGCTTGGCCTCGGCGAAGGCGGCCTTCAGCTTGTCCTTCACGGTGGGATCCTGCTTGTCGTCGTTGTCGGCGACCTCGATCAGGAACTGGGCGTGGGTCTTGGGGATCAGCAGGTGCGGGCTGTTCGGCTGGTCGGTGAACAGGCCGCCGCCATGGAAGCTGGCCACCGCGCCGATGCGGCCCGGGACCGCCGCGGCGGTGCGGAACGCCAGCGGGCCGCCCATGCAGTAGCCCTGGACCCCGACCTTCTTGGCCTTGTTGGTCTGGGGCTGGGCGTCGAGGAAGGCGACATAGGCCACGGCGTCGCGCTCGGCGCCCTCGGGCGTCACCGTGGCCCGCATCGGGGCCAGCTTGGCGCGGTCGTCGGGCTTGGAGAAGTCGAAGGTCTGCTCGATCACCGGCGCCTTCTTGACCCGGTAGTAGAGGTTGACGACCAGCACCACGTAGCCGGCCGCGGCCAGCCGCTTGCCCATGTCGCGGAACACCGGCCGCAGGCTCAGAACGTCCGGCCAGATCACCACGGCCGGCCACTTCCCCTTGCCTTCGGGATAGAACAGGGCGGCGTCGGTCACGCCGTCGGGCGTCTTGATCTCGACGTCCTTCTCGACCACCGGGCTCTGGGCGCCCGCGGAGGTCGCGGCGACCCCGCCGAGCGCGGCGGCGGCCAGGCCGAAGGCCCGGCGCGACAGGCGCGGGTCGTGTACGAGGCCGGGGTGGATATCGTCGTCACACATGCGAGCAGTCTCCGTCGGATCGGGAGGGGATCGGGAGGGCGCGAGCCCTTGTGGCGGGCTCATTACCGCACGACCCTAACCCGGGAATGTTTCAACGGCGAAACATCGATCGACGCTGATCGACGCCAGAAGGTCGTTGGCGGAATATGCGCGCCGCCCCGGGTCCACCTGGCCTAGCCGTTGAAAACCCTCCGTCCACGGTCGACCTGCATCCGATGCGAACCCGCCAGCGCGGTGTCGCGGGCCTTGATCGTCCTCATGAACAGCCACTCGCCCGTCACGCGCTGGGGGGTGACCTCAATCATCATGTAGCCACGCTGGCTGGTATCGGCCCATTTCAGCTCGGGATTGGCGGCCATGAAGCCCTGGGCGACGATCTTGGGGTCGGCCCCGAAGTCGCCCTCGGCGCCGCCCGAGGTGACGGCCTGGCCGGCGAACTCGACGCCTGCGGGACGGCCGTCCTCGACCAGCCCATAGGCCCAGGCGTTGTGGCTGTCGCCGGCCAGCATCACCAGATCGGCGTCCGCCTGTTGCGCCGACTGCAGCAGACGCGACCGCGCGGCCGGATAGCCGTCCCAGCGGTCCATCCACATCGGCAGGCCCAGCTTGGCGGCGCGGATGTTGTTCCGGTAGCCGTTGACCTTCTTCTCGGGGACCTCGGGACGCAGCCAACTCACGGCGTCCCGCGGCATCACCGTCCGCCCGATGATCGTGCCCATGCCGACCATCTGCCAGGCGGTGGAGCGGGCGTTGGTCTTCAGTTCGTGCGCCAGCCAGCTTTCCTGGGCCGAGCCGAGCATCGTCGCCGAGGGATCCCGCCAGGGGCCGTCGCGGAAGGCCTTCAGCGCCGCGTCGGGATCTTCCGCCCGGAAGGCGGCCCCGATGTCGGCCGGGCGAGTGCGGCCCAGCAGGCGCGATTCGGTGCGGTAGAGCGTGGCCAGCGATCCGATCGGATAGGCCTTCCAGGGCTCGTCCGAGACCGGCATCCACTCGCGATAGACCTGCATCGCCGCGGCGCGCCGCACGTTCCAGTCGCCTTCGGTCGCGGACTGATGGTTCTGCGCCCCGCCTTCCCAGCTGTCGTTGGCGGACTCGTGGTCGTCCCAGAAGGCGACCATCGGGGCCACTTGGTGCAGCCGCTGCAGGTCGGGGTCGGCGCGGTAGCAAGCATAACGCAGGCGGTAGTCCGTGATCGTCAGGATCTCGTTCGCCGGCTCCAGCGACCGGCCGGCGGCCCACTGGTCCGCGTGGATCGAGGCGGGGCCGTACTCGTAGATGTAGTCGCCGGTGTGCAGCCAGAGATCAAGGTCGGTCCGCGCGGCGGCATGGCCATAGGCGTTGAACAGGCCGACCGGCAGGTTCGAGCAGGAGAACACGCCCAGTCCGAAGCGGGCCGTGTCGCCCACGGGCAGGGTCTTGGTCCGCCCGACCGGCGACTTGCCGCCGTCCGGCGCGACGAACCGGTACCAGTAGACCGTCCCGGGCTTCAGGCCGTCGACGGTGATCTTGGCGGTCCAGTCGCGATAGGCGCCGGTGCGCACCACCCCGCCCGAAACCACCTTGCTGAACGCCGGATCGAGCGCGACCTCGACGTCGAGCCGGACCGTGCCGTCCCCGGTGGCGGGCACGTAGCGGGTCCACAGCAGCATGGCGTCGGGGGCGGGCTCGCCGCTGGCCACGTTATGCGTGAAGCCGGTGGCGCCGAGGACCTCGGCGGCCAGCGCCCGACCGGCGGGAAGCACCAGCGCGCCCAGTCCAAGCCCGGCGCCCACGACCAGGCTGCGACGATCAATGTTCAGGACCACGGCAGGTCTCCGCGCGCTGGAATTTCTGGAGAGGGGCGGCCGCGCGCGTCGCTTGGGCGCCCGGTCGCGGACGTTGGAGTAGATGACGTCCGGCGCGTTGAAGATGTTGCGGCCGGCGACCATCACCTCGAAGCTCTTGTTGATCTTGTAGCTGGCGCTGACGTTCCACAGCTCGCGAGCGGCGTGATAGAGGATGCCGTTGTTGGCCGTGGTGGGCGTGTTGCTCAGAGCGCTGGTGCGATACTTCGCCTGGGCGTTGCCGGTCAGCTGGACGTCGAACTTGCCGTAGCTGTAGCGGACGCCCCAGTTGGCCGCAGTCTTGGGCAGGTTCACGCGCACGCCGTCCGGATCGATCTTGGTGATCGAGCCCCGAAGGCCCAGGCCCCGCAACGCCCCCGGCAGGAAGATCAGCTGCTGGTCGTATTCGAGGGTCAGGCCCTTGTTGGTGCTGGTGCCCGGCAGGTTCTGGGCGCTGCGGAAGGTGTAGCCGGCGTAGTCGCCCGGGTTGTAGCCGACATCCTCCGGGTCGACCGTGACGCCGGTCACCTGCATGTCGGTCACGTCCAGCTGGTAGGCGGACAGGCCGATGACGCCCGACGGCTCGAGGAAGTACTGCAGGCTGGCATAGTACTTTGTCGAATGCTCGGGCTTCAGCAGCGGGTTCGGCACGGTGACGATCAGGGTGTTGTCGTCCACGCCCACCACGCCGCCGAGGTTGCCGTAGTCGGGGCGCAGGATCGACTGGCTGAAGGCCAGCTGGCCGACCAGCTTCTTGGTGAAGTCGTACTTGGCGCCGCCGCTGAGGAACCAGTCGTCATACTCGCCATGGCGGGTCGTGTAGGTCCCGTTGCGGTACTGGTAGAGCAGGCCCGCGACCGTGCTGGTCGACAGGCCGGCGGCGGTCACGTCCTTGGCCGGACGAATGTCGGCCACCCGGGCGTCGGTCTCCGTGCTCTCGTAGCGCAGGCCCAGATCGAACTGCGCCTTGCCGACCCGCGGCTGGAGCTCGAAATAGGCGGCGTTGACCGTCTCGCCGACCTTCTTGTTGTTGTCCAGCTGGCGCTTCAGGTTGCCGACGGCGTCGGGCACGAAATAGTCCGGGTGGTCCTTGTAGATGTCGTAGACGGCGTAGTTGCTGTCGGCGCGCCAATTCTGGGCGTTCATGTTGCCGGCGTCGAAGCCGTGGATCTGGAACTGGTACTTTTCGGTCCAGGGGATGAACGCCTCGGGCGCCTTCTGGGTCAGGTCGTGCGTCGGGCCGACATATTGAAACTGCTGGAACGACCCCTCGTTGGTCTTCCAGACGTTGGTCCGATAGGTCGCGCCGGCCAGGACCTTGAGCTGGACCGGTCCGACATTGAGCTTCTTCTTCAGGTCCAGATTGAGGCTGTACATCTGGTTCTGCGCGTCGGACTCGGACGTGCGGATGTTGTTGCCGATGTCGTCGTCCCGGTTGAAGTTCGAGGGAACGCCCCACGCCCGGCCGGCGGTCTGGTTCAGCGTCCAGGCGTTGGAATCCTGCGACGCGCGATCCAGCGTGAAGCCGATGCGGGTCAGATAGCTGTCCGTACGCTGAAAGAAGCCTTCGCTGTTGTCCCGGAAATTGAATTCCGAGCTGGAATAGCTGCCACGCAGCAAGGCTTCCCAGGTGTCGCCGCGGTATTCCAGCTTCGGAGCGAACAGCCACGAGGGCGTGCCCGCGTAGCGGTGCGAATACTGGGTGTGCAGGCGCGTGTTGGTCCCGTTCGGGTTCACTACGATGTGGGTCGGGGTGGAGTCCGCCGTGGTCTGCGAGGCCGTCGTCGTGCCGAAGATCAGATAGGTGTACTGATTGAAGTACTCGACGTCGTAGAACGAGTAGGTGCTGCGCAGGCTGAGGGACCACTGGTCGGTCAGCTTGTAGTCGACGCTGAGATTGGCGGCCTGGCGGTGGGTCAGCTTCGGACCGGGACGCCACATCACCTGGTAGGGAATGACCCGGCCGTTGGCGAGATAGGACCAGTCGGTCTGGATGCGATCCTGCTGGACGAAGTTGGCGTTGTAGCTGGCGTTGAACGCGATGCCGAGACGGCCGTCCAGGAAGACGTCCGCATAGCCGATCTGAGCCGACGGGAAGATGCTGGAATGCTTCTTGTCGTCGGGCAGGTACTGCCGCGAGAGCTCGGAGTCGGACGTGCCGACGCCGCCGAGTTGGAAGCGCAACAGACGGCCGTTGCGCTGGAAGGCGTACTTGCTGCGCAGGTTGATCGCGCCGCCGGGCGAGTCGGCGTCCATGCTGGCCTGCAGGGTGTTGTTCAGTTCGATCGAGTCGATGCCGGTGATCGACATCTGCTCGAACGAGTTCTGACGGCCGTTGTTGTTGTTGGACGTGGCGGTCGCCATGCGGGCGCCGTCGGTGGTGAAGGTCGAATATTTCGGATCCAGGCCGCCGATGCGGACGGCGGTGGCGTCGACCTCGGTGTAGTCCAGCGACAGGCCGGGCATGTTCTTCATGAACTCGCCCACGTCGCCCATGGTCAGGGCGCCGAAGTTGTCGGCGGCGACAACGTTCTTGGCGTTGGTCGAGGCGCGTCGCTCCATGATGGCGCTGGCCTGGCCCTCGCGCCGGGCGACGATCGTGATCGCCTCGACCTCACCGTCCTTGGCGGCGTAGGACTGCGGGTTCAGCGCGAAATCCAGCGTCGCCGCCTGGCCCGCCACGACGGTGGCGACCGCGCGCGACTCCTGCAGGCCGGTATATTTGACCACGACCGTGGCGTCGCCGGACGGCACGCCGCTCAGGCGAAAGTCGCCGCCGTCCTCGGAAAAGGCGACGATCGTCGTGCCCTCGACGCGGATCTCGGCGTTGCGCACGTACTCGCCGGTCGCGGTGTTCAGGATGCGGCCGCGCACCATGCCGGCGCCCTGGGCCTGCCCGGCGCCCGACGCACCTTGGACGGAGGACTTCAGCGTGATGATCTGGCCGTCATCGGAATCGATCCGCAGCGGCGTGCCGGCGATCAGCAGGCGCAGCGCCGCCCGGACGTCCATCCGGCCCTTCACGGCCGGCGTGCGGATGCCTTCGAGGTTGCGCGCGGGCGCCACGATCTGCACCTGGCCCTGACGGGCCAGTTCGGGAATGGCGCGAACGGCGGATTGCGCAGGAATGTCGAAGATGCGCTCCTGCGCGCTGGCCGGCGCGGCCATCGCCAGCGCGATGACGGCGGCCCCGCAGGCGAGGACGGAATAACGAGAATTCATTGGCCGGTAGCCCCCAGTCGTCGCGTTAGTCGCGAGGTTCGGGGGTTAAGAGCCGCCAGTCGGCGGCTTCCACTATCGGTTACAAAAACTTCTTATTGCGCCGCGGCGCCGGGAGGGCCGCCCCGGGTCAGGACGATGCTGTCGCCCTCCTGTTCGAGCCTGGCGTCGAACACCTGGGCAACGGCGCGACTGAAGCCGGCGGGGTCGTTGGCGGCGAACAGACCGGTCACCGGCTCGCGCGCCAGGTCCGCGTCCCGGACCTCGATCCGGGTCTGGCTGTAGCGCGCGAACGCCGCCGCCGCCTGCCTCAGGGACTCGCCCTCGAAAGCCAGCTTTCCGTCGCGCCAGGCCAGTTCGCGGGTGACCACGTCGGGCGCGATCAGTTGCGGATGCTCCACGGTGGATAGGCCGCCGATGGGATCGGACAGGATCAGCCGCGTATTGGCGTCGAGCGCCCAAGCGCTCGCGGAGGCCGCCGGGTTCAGGGCCGCGACATCGACCCGCCCCTGGTTCACCAGCACGTCGACGGGGTCGTGATCGAGCTTGCGCACCCGGAATCCCGCCTGGGCCGTACGCAGACGACGACCGTTCACCTCGACGATGAAGGGCCGCCTCTCGTCGCGCGCCACCGAGAAATAGGCCTCGCCTTTGAGCAGGGTCACGCGGCGCTCGCCCTCACTGTACCGGACCCTGATCCGGGTGTCGGTGTTCAGCAGCACGGTCGACCCGTCCTTGAGCGGCGCCAGACGGATCTCGCCCCGCTCGGTGCTGACGACCGCTCCCGCCGCCGGCACGCCGACGGCCAAGGCCGCCACCGAGGCCGCGGCCACGACGCTGCCCGTCCAGGTCAGGGCCTGGCGACGGGACAGGCCCGCGAACCGCGAGCGTTTGGTTTCCTCGAAGGCGATGGGATCGAAATCGGATCCCAGCGCCTGGGCGGACTCGCTCATCATCGACAAGGCCTGGGCGCGCATCAGCGCGCCTCGGCTGCGGGGATCGCCCCTCAGCCAGGCGTCGAGCGCTTCCTGGCCCTCCGGTGTCAGCGACCCGCGGTCCAGCCTCGCCGCCCAAACGGATGCGGCCTGATCAATGTCGCGACTGGTGTCTTGCTGGGCCATCTAACGAGGCAATCTCCGCTTCCGTATTCCTAGAGGTTTGGGACCGGTTGTTTCCGCTACGCCCGAACCAATCAATCAGGAACAGGATGCCTCGTGAAATATGGGTCTCGACGGTATTTTCCGATATTCGCATCCGCGCGGCGATCTCGCGCTGCGACACGCCGTTGACGCGGCGAAGGACGAAGGCCTCCCGCGTCTTCAGCGGCATCGCCGCGATCGCGCGGGCCAACTGGCGCAACTCGTCCCGATCGATCGCGTATTGCTCAGGCGAGGCGGCGTCCTCGGGGTGTTCGAGCCGTTCCAGGTCATCGACGCTGTGGATCGGCACGATGCGCGCGCGGCGCACATGCCGCATGATGACCGAGCGCGCGACCTGGAACAGGTAGGCGCGCGGATGGCGGATGGCCTCGGCGGACTCCAGCTCGGCCAGGATCGTATAGGACTCCTGGATGATGTCGTCGGCGTCCAGGCCCGTCGGGGCGCGCCGCGAAAGCCAGCCTCTGAGCGCGGGCTCATGCGGCAGGATGTTCCGCAGGAACCACCGTGTTCTTTGCCTGTCGGCGCCGCTCATCCCTGACCTGCTGGCTGGATATTGCCCGAGAGCGGAGCGGCCCGGCGTCGGGACAGCGCCGCTTCGATCGGCGTCCTGCCTAGACGCCGTTTGTGACACTCACGCCGGGCTGCACGCACGCGGACGATCATCGGCCCCTTCCAACCTCCAGTGGCGCGTCGAATGTCAGGGCGCGACCGGCGCGGCCGCCAGGGCGTCCCGGTCTTCCGACGTCACGGGGACGAGCGGCGCCGCCGGATCGCCGGTCCAGCGCGCCAGCGTCAGGTCGGCCGTCTGCTTGCCGTCGATCTTGGAATTGACCGCCAGATAGACCAGGCCATGGCCGACGGGCTGGAAGCCGACATCGGCCTTCTGGCGCCATCCGCGCACGCCGGTGGCGGGATCCTTCAGGCCGTCGTCGGCGAGGCCGATCAGCAGGCCCCGCTCCCAGCCCTTGCCCCCGGTCCCGGGCACGCCGACGAGGTCGGCCAGGACCGGCTTCTCGCGCGCTTCGACGGCGTACAGGCCATAGTTGGGGAAGGCCGGCTTCTGGCCCAGATAGACGCCCATGAACCAGCGCCGCTGGGTTTCGTCATAGGCGAGGTTCTGGACGCCGTAGCGCGTGTTGCCGGTGCGGACGAAATACTTGCCGTGCATGGCCGCCGGACCGTGGTGGTGCGGCGCGGCCTCGGTCAGCGGGCTGGCGTAGCGGCCCCAGTCGGCGACGTCGTATTGCAGCAGCACCTGGTGGTCGTTGTCGGTGCGCGCCGTGTTGCCGTAGACGCCGTAGGCGACGGTCAGATAGCGCCTGCCGTTGGCGTGGCCGAATTCGGGGCCGAAGCTGACGCCGTCGATGCCGGAGCAGTCGTAGCGGTGGTCGGGCGAGGCGACGACGTCGCCCTTGAACTTGCCGTCGTCGCCCTCGAAGACGCCGTCGCCGTTCAGGTCGGCGGCGTAGTCCTTGACCACCTCGGGCAGATAGACGGTACGGAAGATCTCGGTCTTGCTCGCCTCGACGCCGACCCGGTCCAGCCGGGCGACGTCGATCACGGCGATGTAGAAGGCCTTGTCTTCCTTGTATTCCAGCGAGCCGTAGACCTTGCCGTCGGCCGGATTGAAATCCAGGTCGCCGAGGTGGCCCGTCCAGCCGACCAGCGTGCCGATCAGCTTGCCGCTGAAGTCGTATTTCGCCAGCAGGTTGGTGAACGAGTAATAGATGTAGCCGCCCCGCACATCGACGGCGACGCCCTGCACGTGTCCGGCCGCCCAGACGCCGCCGTTCTGCTCGAGCGGCAGGCGGGCCATGGCCGAGGCGGGCGCGGTGTCCGCGATCGGGTCAGCCAGCGCGGATGAGGCGAGGCCGACGGCCAGGGCCGAGACGGCCACGGCGAAACGATGACGACCGAACATGCTGCAAGCCCCGCTTCTGGTGGGGCGGGGCTAAACGGCCGTCGTGACAGACGCGTGACGAGCGAGTGACGGTTCGGCTTTGAGCATGCGAAGCGACGCAGGGAAATTCCCTGCCCAGGCTCGCGGTCGGTCATTTGGGAATTTGGCGCGCGAATACGGACACGTCGGAGAACTATGAGCGGCCGTTGGCGATTTGAACGGCGATACGGCGCCGTCCCCGGGACGAAGATCATCGCGCCGCGTCCAGCCCGGCGGATCCTGGACGCGCTGGTTAGCCTGACAACACCGAGGGTTGCTCGGGTGAGACCAAGCCCCAGGGCTTAGAGCGCGGGCGCCACGACGCTTTCGGTGTTGAACGCGGCCATCACGGCTCGGGCATAGGTGACGCCCACGCGAACCGCTGTGCCGTCCCGCAGGACGACGACATGGCTCGCGCGCCCCTGCCGGTTGATCTGCTGGACGGCCGCGCGACGCACGAAGGCCGAACGGCTGACCCGGACCATAGTCGTCGGATCGATCTGGTCCTTCAGGCTCTCCATGGTCGCCCGCACCATGTGCGAGCGTGTGGAGGTGTGTAGGAGGACGTAGTCGCGAGCCGCCTCGATCCAGTCGATTGACGAGACATCGACGCGAACGAGCCCCCCGCGATGGGGCGCCCAGATATACTGGACGCCGACCCTCGCCGAACTGTCGTCCTGATGCGCCGCGTCCGCTGTCGGGTCTGCGATCCCTGGGACCGCAACCGCGCTGCGTCGGCGTCGCGCGCGATCCAGAGCGATCGCCAGGCGGTGGGCCTCCACCGGCTTGAGAAGGTAATCGACCGCGTCGACCTCGAAGGCTTGCAGCGCGAATTGATCGAACGCCGTGATAAAGACGACGTCGACGTCGTTCGTTTCCCGCAAAGCCTTGGCCAGCGACAGGCCGCTCTGCTTGGGCATCCGGATGTCGAGCAGCGCCAGGTCCGGTTTCAGCGCTTCGATCTGAGCGGCCGCCTCTTCACCGTCGCGGGCGGTCCCGACGATCGTGACGTGGGCCATCTGGGCCAGCAAGGCTTCCAGACGCACTAGCGCCAGGGGTTCGTCGTCGGCCAACAGCACGCGCAAGGTCATGCCGCGTTGACCGCGGATCGCCGCGCGAGCGGCACCGAGACCTCAGCCCGAAAGCCGCCGTCGAAGGGGCGCGCGTCCATCTGGCCGCGCTGGCCATAAAGCACCTCGATCCGCCGCGCGACGTTTCGAAGACCGATACCGGAGCCAGAGCGTTCGTTCTTATCCGAGGCGCCGCCATCAATGACCGACAGAACCAAGACCTCACCATGTTCCTGGGCCGTGATCCGCAGCCGGCTACGCCCTTTCGAGGGCGTTAGCGCGTACTTCACCGCGTTCTCGACAAGCGGCTGCAGGATAAGGCTTGGCACCAGGGCGTTCTCCAACCTCGCCGGACAGTTGATTTCAATGTCCAGGGTCTCGGTGAAACGGATCGCTTCGATATCGAGATAGGCCTCCGTGAGCGCCAATTCGTGACTCAGCGGAATGAACTCGTCCTCGGCCGGGGTGAGCGACGCTCGCAGGAAGCGGCTGAGGCCCTCGATCATCAGCTCGGCCTTTTGGGTGCGCCCCGACACGACCAGGGAGGAGATGTTATTGAGCGTGTTGAACAAAAAATGCGGGTTCAGCTGAAAACGCAGCATTTGCAACTGGGCGTCACGGGCGAGTTCCCTCGCCTCGGCCACTTGCCGAGCATATTCCGCCGCCCGCCGCGCATGGACGCTGGCTTTCTCATGTGTCGAGATCAGCTCCAAGGCCGCCGTGTAGAACCCGAAGAGCCAGAAGTAGAGCAGGCAGTTGAAGGCTAGCGCTTCGAGGTTGAAGGGTTGGTGCCCCGCCTTGCCGAAGGTCACGTGGAAGACGTCGGCCGTCCAACTATCGAACAGGGCTTGCAGACCCGCCGCGGCGAAGGCGGCCAAGGTTAGGACGACCCACTTCGGCGTAGTGGGCCAGCCGTTCAGCGCCCTGACCAGGGCGTTCAGGAGCAGCGATCCCGTCAAGCCGGCTACGGTGAGCCCCGCGAGCCAGACGATCATCCACAGCGGAAAGCGTCCGCCGGTGGCCACGCTGATCGAGGCGGTAAAGGTCAGTAGGCAAAGACCCCATAGGCCAAGGGTCAACTTGACGGTGAGCACATCCATCCACCGGGGCGCCCCGAGGTCTTCGCTCCTCGCGTCTGCCCGCATCACGGCCCCCACCAGGGCGTAAGCGTCAGCAAGACTTTGCCCTTGAGATCTGGCTCAGGTGAGCGACGCGTTCGGCGATGGGGGCCATGTTCCCTGAACTGGCCGTGATCGCCTCCATTTGCGCCTCCATCTGCGCCTGCTGGTTTCGGGCCGAAGCCTGGGCCGACAACGCGCCCGCCGCCTGGGCCGCGCTGGCGAGGTAGGCCGCGCCGGGGACGAAACTGGCCAATCCCGCCACGCCCATGCCCAGCCCGGAGGGACGACGCTGCGCCGCCTGCATGGCGCTACGGCCCATCTGGGTCGATGCTTGCGTCATCTGTTGCTGCATGTCCTGCAGTTGACCGTTCAGACCGCTGATTTCCGCGATCAAGGCCTCGCAAGTCAACGCCCCGTCGCCCAGCCTGACCGCTTCGAAGCGCCGGCCTTGCTCGCGCCCGGGCTCGGCGGTCGACGATGGGACGGGAGCCGCCGCCATCGGCGAGGCCTGCATGGCGATCATCAAGACCAGCAGGGCCCGCGCGGTCAGTCCGAAACGACGCATCCGCGCCTCCTTAACCTTGGATCTCGTGCGTCGATAACATCCCGTTTGGCCGCCGCGCCGGGCGGCTCGCGGCGTTCATCGCAAATTCGTCGCACGACCGACCCAGGCCGTCTTTCGTCGCATCGTGGCGCGCGTTGGTCGCGCACCAACGGCCAGCGGCGTTACGACATGGCAAGCGTGGCCATCGACCGAGCCTAGCCCGCCGCCCACCAAGCCGTCTCCAACAGGATTTCGTCCGCCCACGGGCCGGACCCCGACATGATGATCAAGTCCCTCCATCTGCTCGTCGCCGTCATCGCGGTCGGTTGCGTCCACGCGACATCGGCGACCGCGGATGTCCTCGAGATCGATATTGACGGCAACGTCATCCTCCTCGCCGGGCGACCGGCGGCGTCTCCGCTCCGGCCTGCGCATCCCTTGCGCCGAGCGCCCCCGCCCCTGAGGGCGGCGTTCGCCCAGGCCGGAGCGGAGGCGGAAATCAGCACGCACCTCCTAGAGGCCGTGGCCTGGGTCGAGTCTCACTATGACGGGCGCGCCGCCTCGCCCAAGGGGGCCCTTGGCGTGATGCAGTTGATGCCGGCGACGGCGCGAATGCTAGGGGTCGACGCCCGCGATCCCGCACAGAACATCCGGGGCGGCGCGGCCTATCTGCGCCGCCTGTTGAGGGACTTCGACGGCGACACCGTGCGGGCCGTCGCCGCCTACAACGCCGGTCCCGCGGCGGTGCGCCGCTATGGCGGCGTGCCGCCCTACCCTGAAACCCGAACCTATGTGGAGCGGGTGATGTCCCGCCTCGCCGCCGAGGCCGACCAGCTCCCCTGAGACCCTGAAATGAACCGAGCCCTTCTCTATGTGATGGTCGCCGCGATGTCGGCGAGCCCGGCCGCCGCCCAATCGGTGGACCTTGATCCAGCTGGATCCTCGCCGATCCTGTCGGCCATGAATTGGCTGCAAGGCAGCCTGATGGGCAATGTCGCCACGGCCGCGGCCGTAATCGCCATCGGGGCCATCGGCTTCATGATGCTGACCGGTCGCCTGGATTGGCGGCGCGGCATGATCGTCGTGCTGGGTTGCTTCGTGCTGTTTGGCGCGGCCGCGATCGTCGGCGGCATCCGCCAGGTGGCGAGCGGTCTCTAGGCCATGTCCGGGCAACTCGATTCTGATCCGGTGTTCGCGGCCCTGACCCGTCCGCAGATGCTGGGCGGCGTGACCTACAACTACGCGGTGTTCAATCTGATCGCGACCGTAGAGGCCTTTCTGATCACGCGGTCGTTCTGGGCCTTGGCCCTCGCGGCCGTCCTGCAGGCGGTCGGCTACATGGCCTGCGCCCGCGATCCCCATATCTTCGACCTGTGGATCACGCGCGCCAGCCGCTGCCCGCGCGTACGCAACCACGCGTTCTGGCGAGCCAACAGCTACGCGCCATGAGCCTGCTGCGATCGCTGGATCTGGGCGGGAAGCTGGCCCCGAAAGAGGCGCGCGTGGGCGATCGCCTGCCCTATGCGCGTCAGGTCGACGACGCCACCCTGGAGACGCGCGACGGCCTGCTGATGCAGGTGCTGCATCTGCGCGGCTTCTCGTTCGAGACGGCCGACACCGAGGAGCTGAACTACCGAAAGACCGTGCGCGAGACCATGCTGCGGGCGATCGGTTCGTCGCGTTTCGCGATCTACCACCACATCGTGCGGCGACGGGCGGCGGTCGAACTCGACGGAGGCTTCGAGGATCCGTTCAGCGCCGCGCTGGACGCCGACTGGCGCGCCCGGCTGTCGGTTCGCAAGCTCTATGCGAACGACCTGTTCTTGACGATCGTGCGCCGTCCGCTCCCTGGACGCGCGGGCTGGCTGGACCACATGCTCCGCGCCCCCGATCATCAAGCGGCCAACCAGGCCCTGGACTTGCGCGAACTGTCGGCCGCCCGCGACGCCTTCCTGGCCACCCTGGCGCCCTACGGCGCGCGGCTCCTGACCGCCTACGACGGCGAGACGGGGCTGTGCTCGGAGCCGCTGGAGTTCATCTGCGCCCTGGTCAACGGCGCCTTTCGTCCCGTCCTGCTGCCGCAGGGCGACCTTGGTCACCATGCTCCGTCTTGCCGGCTGACCTTCGGCCTGGACGCCTTCGAGGCCTCGCCCGGGCCGGCCGGACCGGCCCGGGGCTACGGGGCGATGGTGTCGGTGAAGGACTATCCGGCGCGATCGTCCGCGGGCCTGCTCGACGCCGTCGTGCGACTGCCGTTCGAGATGGTGCTGACCGAAAGCTTCGCCTTCGTCGAACGCCAGCCAACCCTGGACCGCATGAACCTGGCGCTGCGCCGCATGCGCGCCAGCGACGACGACGCCCTCAGCCTGCGCCGCGAGCTGACCGAGGCCAAGGACCAAGTCGCCTCCGGACGCGTCGGTTTCGGCGAGCACCATCTGTCGGTCATGGTCCGCGCGGACAGCCTGCCGGAACTGGACTCGGCGGTCGCCGAAGTGCGCGGCGCCTTCACGGAGGCGGGCGCTATCGCCGTGCGCGAGGACATCGGGCTGGAGCCGGCGTTCTGGGCGCAATTCCCCGGCAACTTCAAGGATATCGCCCGGCGGGCCCTGATCTCTTCGGCCAATTTCGCTGGGCTGGCCAGCTGCCACAACTATCCCTTGGGCCAGGCGTCGGGAAACCACTGGGGCCCGGCGATCACGGTGCTTGAGACCACGTCGGCCTCGCCCTACTACTTCAATTTCCACAAGGGCGACCTGGGCAACTTCACGGTCATTGGCCCCTCGGGCGCCGGCAAGACCGTGTTGCTCACCTTCCTGGCGGCGCAGGCTCGCAAGGTCTCGCCCAGCATCTTCTACTTCGACAAGGATCGCGGCGCGGAGATCTTCATCCGCGCGGTGCGAGGCCGCTACGACCGTATCCGACCCGGAGAGCCGACGGGCTTCAACCCCCTGGCGCTCGATGACAATCCCGCTAATCGCGCCTTCCTGACCGAGTTCATCGGATGGTTGGCGGCGGGGGGGCAAGCCCTGACGCCGGACGAGCGAGCAGTGATCGCCGACGCGATCGACGCCAATTTCGCCCAGCCGCCGGCCTATCGCCGTCTGCGCTATTTCCAGGAACTGTTCCGCGGGCTTCGTCGCCCGTCAGCCGGCGACCTGGCCTCGCGGCTGTCCGCCTGGTGCGGCGAAGGCGAGCACGCGTGGCTGTTCGACAACGCCACCGATGGCCTGGACCTGTCCGGCGGCGTGGTCGGCTTCGACATGACCCGCATCCTTGACGCGCCAGACACCCGCACGCCGACGATGATGTACCTGTTCCACCGGGTCGAGCAGCATCTCGACGGGCGCCCGTCGCTGATCATCGTCGATGAGGGTTGGAAGGCCCTGGACGACGCCGTCTTCGTCCAGCGCATCCGCGACTGGCAAAAGACCGTGCGCAAGCGCAACGGCGTGGTGGGCTTCGCCACCCAGAGCGCGTCGGACGCCCTGGAGAGCAAAATCGCCTCGGCGATCATCGAACAGGCCGCGACCCAAATCTTCCTGCCCAATCTCAAGGCTCAGGAGCGCGAATACATCGGCGGCTTCGGTCTGTCGCGGCACGAGTATGACCTGGTCCGCACCTTGCCCGACACCTCACGCTGCTTCCTGATCAAGCACGGCGACCACAGCGTGGTGGCGCGCCTAAATCTCGCGGGCTTGGAGCGACATCTGGTCGTGCTGTCGGGCGCCGAGGCCTCGGTCCGGCGGCTGGACGCCKTGCGCGAGACGCTGGGGGACGACCCCGCCGTCTGGTTGCCGATCCTGATCGCCGAGACCGCCTGATGATGGCCGCCTGCCCTGCCCCCGACCCGCGTCTGCAGTTAGTCGCCGGTCTCAACCAGGCCGTGGATTGCGGCGTGCGCGTCTTTGTCCAGAACGCCTACGACGCCCTGACCCGTCCGCCCTCGCCCCTGCCGGCGATCGTCACCGCGTTGTTGACCCTCTATGTCGCACTGCTGGGCTGGGGTCTGTTGAGCGGACGAGGTCCGCGCCTTGCCGACACGCCTCAGATCGCCGTGCGCATCAGCGTCATCCTGGCGCTGACCCTCAGCTGGCCGCTCTTTCAGACGCTGGTGTTCGACACCGCCTTCCGCGGCGCCGACGCCTTCGCATCGGCCCTGGCGGGCGCCGCGCGAGGCCGGGCAGGCGACCTCTGGACGGCTCTGCAGACCTCGTACGACGCGATCGTACTGACCGCCACCGCCCTGGATGCGGGGGCTGGCCCAGACGCCGAAGCCCCGCACGGTGGTCCGGCGGCGGCGGCCGAGATGTTGTGGAGCGCTTCGGCCGCCCTGATCGCCAGCACCTTGGGCGTCACCCTGGCGGCCAAGATCGTCGTCGGCGTCCTGGCCGCCACCGGTCCCATCTTCATCGCCCTGTTTCTGCTGGAAGCCACGCGCGGCCTGTTCGTCGGGTGGCTGCGCGCCCTGATCACGGCGGCCCTGATCCCGCTGGTCGCCAACGGCGCGACGGCCCTGTTGCTGGCCTTGCTGGAGCCCCGCCTGACCCTGCTGGCGTCGCTGCGTGAGGCCGGGCGGGCCGACCTGTCCATCACGACCGGCGTGGCGGCGCTGATCTTCGTGTTCGCCGCCGTGCAGATCGGCCTGGTGCTGGCCATGGCCGTGACTGGGTTGAGCTTCCGACTCAAGGCGCCCGAGCCGCCGCGCGATCCAGCAGCCACGCCGGCGCTGGCGACCGTGACCACGAGCGCCGAAACCCCCACCCGCGCCGCCACTGTCGCGGAGTCGGCGCGTCGCCTGCAAACCCGAGATCATCGGACCGCGATCGAAACGCGGTTGAGCTCCGAAGGTGTCATTTCCACGACCGCCGACACCCGAAACGAGGCTGGAGAACCCGCCAGGCTGGGTCGCATCAATCGACGCCTTCGGGCGCCTACCCCCTCGTCAGAGAGGACCGCATGACGTTTGGACGCCGACCAGCTTCTGAGCGCGACGCCTACTACGCCGCCGCGAACACTTGGGCCCAGGACACCGAGGCCCAGCGGACCCGAAGCCTGCGTGCAGCCTGGCGCGTCGCTGGAGCGGCCTGCGTCGCCGTGGTGCTGGAAGGCGTGGCCCTGGTCCTGCTGACACCACTTAAGACCGTCGTGCCCTACACCCTGACGGTGGACCGGCGCACGGGCTATGTCGAAGCCGTGCGCGGTGTGAAGCTGGGCGCCCTGAGCGAGGACGAAGCCGTCACCCAGGCCTTCCTGGCGCAATATGTCATAGCGCGCGAAACCTTCGACGCCGCCGACCTCAACGCCAACTACCAGAAGGTCGCGGCCTGGTCGGCCGGCCGGGCGCGCGCGACCTGGCTGCGCGCCTATGATCGCGCCAATCCCAAGGGCGTGCTGAACCAGGTCCCGGCCACCAGCGTGATCACCGCCCGGATCCAGAACATCTCGATGCTCAACGCCACCACCGCCCTGGTGCGCTTCGAGACCTTGCGGCTGGACAGCGGCCAGGACGAGGCGCAACCCGCCGGCGTCTGGACGTCGGTGGTCAGTTTCCGCCGCAATGGCGCGCCTGTCCGGATGGAGGACCGTTTCGCCAACCCGCTGGGCTTCCAGGTCACCGACTATCGCCGCGACGCCGAGAACGCCGCCCAACAGCCCTATGGGCCAAGGCTCGCGCCATGAGGCGGCTTGTCGCCCTGAGTGTCGTGGCCCTGCTCTGGTCCGCCCCGGCGGCGGCGGGACCCGCAGCTGATCCGCGCATTCGCTCGACCCTCTACGACCCGTCGCGCGTGGTCGAGCTGGTCGGGCACCTGGGCTACCAGATGATGATCGAGTTCGCGCCCGGGGAGCGGATCGAGAACGTGTCGATCGGCGACAGCCTGGGCTGGCAGGTCACGCCCAACCGCAAGGCCGACCTGCTGTTTCTCAAGCCGCTTGAGAAGGACGCGGTCACCAACATGGCCGTCGTCACTGACCGCCGACGCTACAACTTCCAGCTCTCGGCCCGAACGGCCTCGGGTCCTCACGATCCGCGCCTTCTTTTCGGTCTGAGGTTCGAGTTCCCGCCCGAGGCGCCCGCGACCGCGGAAGCGCCCGCTGCACCCATGGCGCCGCCGCCGGAAGCCCGAAACGCCGCCTACAGCTATACCGGCGACCGCCGCCTGGCGCCGGGGCGGGTGTTCGACGACGGCCGATCGACCTGGTTCACTTTCGCCGAAGACCTGGAAACGCCGGGCGTCTTCGCCATCGACGCCGCCGGGGCGGAGTCGGTCGTCAATTTCACCGTGCGCGGCGACTATGTGGTGGTCGACCAGGTCTCCCCCGCCTTCGTCCTGCGCCGGGGCAAGGCGAGCCTCACCCTGCACAACGACGGCTGGCGCGAACCGGCGCCAGGTCCCGAGAGCCCCAAGCCTCGCGCCAAGTCGCGCTGGCGTCTGTTCGGGAGCGTCGCGAAATGACCGGGCGCGACGAGGATCTTCTGAACATTCAGCCGACGACCGTGGCCAAGCCCGCGAGGGTCTGGATCGTCCCGGCCGGCGTCGGCGCGGCTGTGCTGGCCGGCGTGGCGGTCTTCGCCACCCTCAGCGCCCACCGCGCGGACAAGGCGGGGCTGGCGACGACCCCAAGCGCGGCTTTCGAGCCCCCGCCCCCGCCCTTGGAACCGGTCGCCTCGCCCCAGGTCTTCGCCGGCGCGGAGGAGGTCATTCCCGCCCCCTACATGGCCGGTCTGGGCGAGGCGCCGCCGGAGGACCGGCCCTTGCCCAGGCAGCGCTTCGACGGAACCGGCGCGGCCAACGCCCTCGACCAGCGGCGCCGGTCGCCGTCGGTCGTCGTGGACCTCAGCGCGGGCGCCGCGCAAGCGGCCTCAGGGGCGCTAAGCAACCCTGCGCTGGCGAAGCCGAGCCTGATGGCCACCGGACCGGGCGACGACAAGAAGAACGCCGACGAGGCTTTCGCCCGCCGCCTTTCCGGCGAAGCCGTCGAGGTGGCGCAATCCAGCCGACTGGCCCATCCCAGCCTGACCGCGCCTCAGGGCACGATCGTCCCGGCCGTGCTGGAGACGGCGCTCAATTCGGACCTGCCCGGCTTCGTGCGGGCCGTGGTGACGCGTGACGTCAGGGCCTTTGACGGCGAGACCGTGGTCATTCCGCGCGGCGCGAAGCTGGTGGGGCAGTACCGCAACGGCGTGGCCGCCGGCCAGTCGCGGGCCTTCGTCGTCTGGACCCGACTGCTGCGCCCCGACGGGGTGACCATCGACCTAGGCTCGCCGGCTGTGGACGACATGGGCCGTGGCGGCCTGCAGGGGCGGACCGACCAGCATTTCCTGCAACGCTTCGGCGCGGCCATCCTGTTGTCCGTGGTCGGCGGGGCGACGGCGCGGGACGGCGGCACGGTGGTGATCGGCTCGGCCCAGGACGCCAGCCGCATCGCCGAGATCGCGCTGGAAAAGCAGATCGACATCCCCCCGACCATCAAGGTCGCCCAAGGCACGCCGATTCGGGTGTTCGTCGCCCGAGACCTGGTGTTCGACAGCGCGGCGCGGCGATGAGCCTCGACGGCGCGGGCGGGGTCTATCTGCACAGCTATCTGGCCCCGCTGGCTCCGTGGCTGAAGCGGCCGGACGTCACCGACATCCTGATCAATCGCCCCGGCGAGCTGTGGGTCGAACGGTCGGGCCACGACATGGAACGCGTCCTGGAGCCGGCGCTCTCGGCCCAGACTCTGTTGCGCCTCGCCCGCCAGATCGCGGGCCTGAACCATCAGGCGGTCAGCCGGGAGCACCCCCTGCTTTCCGCTTCGCTGCCCGACGGCGCGCGGGTCCAGGTCGTGACGCCGCCGGCGACCCGCGGCCACGTCGCCATGGCCATCCGCCGCCACGTGGTCGCGGACCTGACCCTGGATGACTATCGCGACCAAACGGCGGACACCGGCGTCGCGGCCGGACCGTCTCGAGACGGTCTTGAACTACGGCGTCTGCTGGACGCGGGCGACATCATCGCCTTCCTTCGCCAGGCGGTGCTGCGCCGCAAGACCATCGTGCTGTCGGGCGGCACGGCCAGCGGCAAGACCACCCTGCTCAACGCCCTGCTCAAGGAGATTCCGTCGCGCGAGCGGCTGATCGCCATCGAGGACGCCGCGGAGGTTCAACTCGCCCACGCCAACACCCTGGGCTTGATCGCCGTGCGCGGCATGGCAGGCGAAGCGTCGGTGACCGCCGAAGACCTGCTGCAGGCGTGCCTTCGGCTGCGGCCCGACCGGATCTTGCTGGGTGAACTTCGCGGCCGCGAGGCCTTCAGCTTCCTGCGCGCGGTCAATAGCGGCCATCCCGGCTCGATCACCACGGTCCATGCCGACAGCCCCGGCGGCGCACTGGACCAGATCGCCCTGATGACGCTGCAAGCTGGCTTGAACATCGGCTGGAACGACGTCCGCGCCTATGTCGCTCAGGTGGTCGACGTGGTCGTGCAGCTGGGACGTGACGACGGACGGCGGCGCGTGAGCGAGGTGTTGCTTAACGATCGGTGAGCAGGGCGGCCGCCGTGCGTGTTCGTCGCGGCGTCGCTCGCATTCATCGACGCTGTCGATACGCACCCTGCGTCGCACGGCATGGCTTGCCCGCGCAGCCGTCCCCTGACGGCAGGCGCTTGCCCATACACAGACGGTGTTCATGACCACAATCGCACGCTACGGCGTCGCTCTCGCCTTGGTGGGCGCGGCCGGCGTCGGCGCCGGACTGACGATCCAGTCCCTGTCGCAGCCCAAGGCGGTCGCCGCCCAAGGCCTTATCGCCCCCACCTCGCCGGCCGACGCCGTACGCCTGGCCAAGCAGGCGACCTTCGGGCCCAACAAGGCCGTGGTCGATCGCATCGTCGCGGTCGGCGCCGAGGCCTGGGTCGACGAACAATTGGCCCTCTCGGACAGCACCTACAGCGACCTGACCACCGGGAAGTACGCTCAGCCCAACTGCGACACGGCCGCCGATCCCTACCTCTGCATCCAGACCTATTTCCGGGCCCAGCCGGTGGCGATGCGTTTCTATTCGAACGCGTTGAGCAAACCCGACCAGCTGCGGCAGCGGGTGGCCTTCGCCTTGTCACAGATCGTGGTGACCTCCGGCATGAAGGTCGAGCACACGGCCGGCATCGCCTCGTTCCAGCAAATCCTGCTCGCTAACGCTTTTGGCAACTACAAGACCATCCTCAAGCAGGCGACCCTCAACCCGGCCATGGGCGACTATCTCGACATGGCCGCTTCGGTCCGCGGCGCGCCGAACCAGAACTACGCGCGCGAGCTGATGCAGATCTTCGCGATCTATCCCTCGACCCTTAACCCCGACGGCACGCTGTTCCTCGACGCCAACAACCAGACCCGGCCCACCTATACCGAGCAGGACGTCAACGAGGTGGCGCGAGCCCTGACCGGCTGGACCTACAACCGCTACGGCTCGGGCGTGTGGCATGAGCGCAAGGCCAATTACGGCGTGCCGATGGTCCAGTATCCGGACAGCTACAAGGGCGCCTATTTCGACAATGGCCCCAAGAGCTTCCTGGGCCGCACCGTTCGGGACCGCGCCACGCCGGACGAGAACCTGGACGCGGTGATCACCGCCGTCTTCGAGCAGCCCAATGTGGCCCCCTATGTTTCCAAGCAACTGATCCAGCATCTGGTCACAGCCAATCCCAGCACCGGTTATGTGCGGCGGATTTCGGCCGTCTTCGAGGACAACGGCGCCGGCGTGCGCGGCGACCTCAAGGCCGTGGTGAGGGCGATCCTGCTCGACACCGAGGCCCGCGGCTCTGACAAGACCGACGTGTCCTATGGCAAGGTCAAGGAGCCGGTCCTCTATGTGACGAGCTTCCTGCGGGTCATGAACGCCACGTCCGACGGCTTCTTCGGCTACGCCAAGGCCCAGGACCTGAACCAGCGCGTGTTCGAAGCGCCGAGCGTCTTCAACTTCTATCCCTGGGACTTCCCGCTCGCCCAAGGCGACGGCCTGGTCAGCCCGGCGAGCAAGCTGATGGGCGGGGCGCTGGACCACGAGCGCCACAACTTCATGTTCTACTACACGGTCCTGGACGACATCCTGGGCACGGGTCGCGACTACCGCGCCAACGCCAGCCTGGGCAGCAAGACCGGGACAAAGGTCGACTGGAAGCAGTGGGAGATCGTCACCTCAAAGCCCGAGGAGGACGTCGACGCCATGATCACCAAGATGAACCTTCTGTTGCTGAACGACACCATGACCGGCGCCCAACGCGCCGCGGTGAAGACGGCGATGATGGCGGTAAAGGATGGCAAGGGCGCCGCCCTGGCCCGCCGGCGCGCCCAGACGGGGCTCTACATCATCCTGACCTCTCCCCAATTCCAAGTCGACCGGTGACCTCCATGACCTTTTCCAGACGTGATTTCAGCCGGCTCGCGCTCGGTTCGGGCGCCATGGCCGCTCTCGGCGCTCTCGGCATGACCTCGGCCGTGGCCCAGAACCCGTCCGACTACCGCGCCGTCGTGACGATCTTCCTCTATGGCGGCAACGACGGCTTCAACACCCTTGTGCCGATGGATGATCGCCACGCGGTCTACACCCGGCTGCGGGGCGAGGCGCTCGCTCTGCACAAGGACGACCTGACGCCCCTGCCCGGCACGAACTTTGGCATGCACCCGGCTTTCGCGCCGCTGCTGCCGTTGTGGAACGAAGGCGCCATGTCGTGGGTGCTGAACGTGGGCACCCTGCTTCAGCCGCTAACCCGCCAGACCTTCCTCGACCATCCGGAGTGGCGACCCAGCAACCTGGGCTCGCACTCGGACGAGCAGGCCCACTGGCAAAGCATGCGCCCGGGCAGCATCCATCCCGACGGCGTCCTGGGCCGCATGGCCGACAAGCTGAGCTTCCGCTCGGCCGCGTCGCCCCTGATCTCGACCAACGGCGCGAACCTGTCCTTGATGGGCAACACCTCGTCGCCGCTGATCCTGCCGCTGTACGCCCCCTTCGACCGGGTCGGCTACGACCCGGGGACCACCGACCCGACGGCGGCGGCGCGCAACGCCGCCTTGGCGGCCTTCGCCAACGGCTCCCACCCCAGCCTGCTGCAGCGTCTCACGGCCAATAGCCTGGAAGCTTCCTACGCGGCGGGCGCCCAGGTGAACCCGATCCTGCGCGGCGAGAACACGACGGTCGACGACTTCTTCAACGAACCGGACGGCTATTTCCGGGACGCCCAGGTGTCGCGGCAGCTGCGGCTGATCGCGCGCATGATCGAGGGCCGCGCCGGCCTCGGCCACCAACGGCAGATCTTCTATGCCGGGCAGGGCGACTATGACACTCACGCCAACCAGGTGGCCGGCGGCCGTGTGCTCGGCGCCCACGCCGACATGCTGAGCGACCTGGCGCTGAGCATCAGCAGCTTCTACGCGGCGATGAAGCACCTGGGCCTGCAGGACAAGGTGACCATCGTCACCATGTCGGACTTCGGCCGCACCTTCCGGGGCAACGGTTCCAACGGTTCGGACCATGGCTGGGGCAATGCGCATTTCGTCATCGGCGGCGCGCTGAAGCCACAGACCATTCACGGTCTCTACCCTGAACTCGCGCTGGGTGGTCCCAACGACTCCGAGCAGGAAGGCACCTGGATTCCCACGATCGCCAACGAGGAATATTTCGGCGCGGTGGCGCAGTGGTTCGGGGTGTCGCCCGGCGACATGAGTTATGTGCTGCCAAACTGGGGCAACTGGAATGGCGGCGGCCGCGGGCCGGTGCCGCTCTTCGGCTGACAAGGACCGGCGCGTTCCACTCTGGAACGCGCCATTTTTTTGCTCTCGACCAAGAGCGCCGCGATCAAGGATCCGGCTCAGCGCGCCCTTGGCGCGAGCCGGCTGACGCGCTCGGCTGGCCCCTATCCCCACAGCCCTGAGCACGAACCGCTAAGCCCTATCTGCCGTGCTGAAAGCAGGCCCTGCCGTCGGTCCGCGAACCGCAGGCTCAAGCCCCTCTATACATCGCTGCCGGCCTGTCCGCCGGGCCCGCCGCCATCGCGGCCGGCGATGCGGGGCATCGATCGACCACCAGCTCACTTCGCGCGACGCCGGCCCGGATCGGCGGACCGGGGGCTGCTTTGAGCGTCATGTTGAGCCGCGCGCCCGCAGGCCACCTCGGGCGTTTGCGCGCGAAGCGCTGACCGAGCGCCCCTCAAGGTCACCCGCCCCCGGCCAAGGGGCCTGCCCAAGACTCGAGGAGCAGCTAGGCCGCGCCCGGCGATACGCTGGGTCAAGCTTGCCTAGCCGACAAAAAATCCCCGCGAGACCGACGTCTCGCGGGGTAGTGATCGAAGAAACAATGGGATCGAGCCTACACAAAACCCCTGCGGTCGGCTCGCTCTCCGCAGGGGCTAGGGGGTTAGAAGCTCAGGTCGAACCCGAAGCGCACATAGCGCGGGGTCTGATAGCCCGAGTTGAGCGCGCCCGAGCTGGAGCCCGGTTCGCCGTAGTGCGGATCGACGCCGCCGCTGGCCAGTTCGCCGGTTTCATACAGCTCCTGAGCGCCTTGGGCGTTCAGGACGTTGAAGATGTCGGCGCGCAGGACTAGGTTGCCGGCCGGTATGATCTTGGCCGGAACCGTGTAGCGCAGCGACACGTCCAGGCGACTGATCCAGTCCCCATTCATCGCCGAACCACGCGGAATCAGCTTGCCGCCACAGTAGCGGCCCGGCAGCGGATTGTAGGTGTTGGCGGTCGAGGCGCCGGGGAGGTCGGCGGGGATCAGGCCCTGGCATCCATACTTGCGCGGCGAGATCACCGAGGCGTTGGCGCCCAGCAGCAGGTTCTCGGTCACCGCGTAGGAACCAAAGGCCTTGAACTGGTGGGCGTGATGGTTGGGCAGCAGCCCGTAGGTCCCGGCCGCCAGCTCCGCCAGGTCGAAGTCGGAGGTTATCCCCGCGTCGGCCTGGCCGGTGTCGGACTTCACCGCGCCTTCGTAGTTGCCCTTGGACTCCGACAGGACGTACGAGCCCTGCAGACCCCACTTGCCGTCGAAGGCCCGCTCGAAGGTGAAGGTCAGGGCGGTGTACTCGCGCTTGGCCTTGGGGAAGCCGAGATCGGAGGCCTTCAGGTCCAGCGTGCGGATGGTCGTTTCGCCCGGCAGCAGCGTGTAAAGCACCGCCTTGACGTCCGAACCGGGGTTGATGATCAGGTATTGCCCCGTCCCGCCCCAATTGTCTTCGCAGCCGTCGCCGGCCGCGGTGGTCATCGGCAGGTTGTTGGCCTTGCAGTAGGCGATGACGGCGGCGTCGATGGCGGCGTCATCCGCGGCCCTCAGCAGATTGCGATAGGTCAGGCTGACACCCGCCTTCCACAGATTGTCGAAGCGGTGCTCGTAGCCGACGATGAACTCGTCCTCCGCCGTTGATTTCAGGTTCAGGGCCGAGATCGACTCGGGCGGCGGCGTCTCGCCGCTGGAGCCCACGCTACAGGCGCGGGTGCCGGCGGTGATCGGCGCGATGCCTCGATCGATGAACGCCTGGGTGCAGGGCCCCAGGGCCGTGAAGGTGGGGTTGGTCACGCGGGTGACCGGCGCCCCCAGGCCGCCGACCGGCAAGCCCGTGATCGGGTCGACCGTGAAGGTCAGGCCGCCATTGGCCGGCAGGTAGTATTGCCGGACATCCAGGTTGTTCGACGCCGCGCGATAGGCGGTGTTGGACGGGGTGGGAAGGTAATAGCGGCCGTAGGATCCGTAGACCTTGTCGGTCTGGGCGCCGGTCGGATCCCAGGTGAAGCCCAGGCGCAGGGCCTTTTCGTTGTCGAAGTTCGAGAAGGCCCTGCCCTTGTCGTCCTGCTGCAGCAGCTTGTCGATGCGGTAGCCGAGGTTCAGGTGCAGGCGATCGGTGACGTCCCAGGCGTCCTGGATGTACATCGCCTCATTGACGCCTTCGTAGACGCCGCCGCCGTCGAAGGTGCGCAGGTCGAGATATTCCTGCCCGGGCGCGAAGCCGTTCCCGTTGACCGTCGTCCCGCGATTCTTCCGATAGAGCCAGCTCTGGCCCAGCTTGGACACCGTGCCGGCGCCGTTGCGCGAGCTGAAGTTCAGAAAGCTGGTCTTCTCGTGGTCGACGCCGCCGCGTACGTGATGGTCGCCCACCAGGTGGAAATAGAAATCGGCGTCGACGCGGTAGAACTCTCGCTCGGCGCGGGACGGCGTCGTGAAGAGGGCCGCGGTCTGGGTGCTGATCGTCTTGGTGGTGCCGCTACGGGCGTCCTGGACGTTCGGCGCGTTGGTCTGGTTGGTGAACGAGCCGTTGTCGATCCGGGTCTTGCCGTAGGCGCCCGACAGGGTGAACCAGTCGGTGAACGCGCCGGTATAGCGCCCCACCCAACTGGGACCGCCGAATTCGTCGTAAACYGTCAGGGCGCGGCCTGGGGCGGTGTCGATCACGTCCTGACCGGTCGCCGACTGCGAATAAGGCCGGCGGACCTGGGCGCGCGTCTGGGTGGTGTCGAAATAGGTCAGTTCGAAGTGCTGGCGGTCGGTCAGGAAGCCGTCCAGCTTCAGGCCGTAGAAGGGATCGTTCGCGCGACGTTTGCCGTAATAGCCCGCGGTCGGCGACGCCACGGTCGTGCGGGTGTCAGTGTAGTCGACCAGGCCGTAGAAGAAGAGATGGTCCTTGATGATCGGACCGCTGGCTTCCGCCGACAAGCTCTTGATGTCGGTGCGGCCCAGGTGGCTCGAGGTCTGGAAGGTGTCGGGCGCCTCTTCGCGCAGCGCGCCCGGCTCGTAGTTGCCGTGCACGGCGAAGGTGAAGTCATTGCCGCCCGACTTGGTGACGGCGTTGATCATGCCGCCCGTGCCGCGGCCGTATTCGGCTTGATAGCCCCCCGTCTTGACTTCCAGCGTCTTGTAGAAATCGAATGGGACGATGCCGGCGCCGACACCGTTGATGAAGTTGGTGATGTTCAGGCCGTTGATATAAAAAATGTTCTCGCCGACCGAGGCGCCGCTCACCGAGGCTTGGCCCTGACCCTGGGCCGTGAATGCGGAGTCGCCGGGCACGGCCGACGGCGCCAGCAGCGTCAAGGCGGTCACGTTGCGGGCGATCGGCAATTGCTTGCTCAGGGTGTCGACATCGACCACCAGGCCGGTGGTGGCGCCCGAAAAGTCCAGCTGCGGATTGGCGGTGCCGGTGACGACCACGGCGTCGACTTCGCCTTCGGCCGCCAGGGTGAAGCCGTAGTTCGACTGCGAACCCAGGCGAACGGCCAGGTTGCCGTCCTTGGTCGACTGATAGCCGGGCTTGGAGATCGCCACCGAATAGCCGCCGATCGGGATCAGCGGGGCGCGGAACTGGCCGCGCTCATCGGTGGTCAGGTTGCGCTCGCCGCCCTGTGACTGGGACTTGACCACGACCGTGGCGCCAGCCAACGGCGCCCCGCTGGAGTCGGTGACGGTGCCCGCCAGAACGCCGCTGGAATAGTCCTGGGCGCTGGCCTGGCTCGGCAGGGCGGCGATCACCACCGTGGCGGCGATCGGCGCGCCCAGCAGGGCCGCCCCCGCGAATACGGCGCTGGTCATCAACCTGGCTCGACGCCCCGCGCCGAGTCCTTCGAATTCATAGCTCAATATTGCCTCCTGAAGCCCCCGTATCGGCCAACCCCGGCCGAACGTAAGCGGTCATTACTTTCCCTGCGGAGAGTCGAGTCAATATTGCTGACATATATCTCCAATATTTTAGAGATAAGTGCCGAATTGGTTACAGTGTTATCTCGTTTCTATACTGCAACCCGATAGTCTGCACGGCCTACTTGCTCGCCGATAAGCCTGCCCAAGGCGATCAGACGATCGAACTCGGCGCATAGGGCAAGTCCCGTCTCGGTCAGCACGATCTTTCGGGCGCCGGTTTCCCCCAACTCGGGACCCTCCATGCGCAGGAGGCCCACATAGGGCGGCAAGGCGCCGACCATGGACGCATCGTACAGGGCGCGGGCGATGCGAGAGGCGGTGGGCAGGGTGAGTTGCGACACCTCCGCCAACTCGACCATCTGGATGCCCGGGTTCTCGGCCACGTAAAGGAAAGCGATCAATCCCTTCATGTTGAGCTGCGGATGGCGGCGCCGCGCCGTCTCGAGCGCCGCCAACACGGTGTTGCGCCGACGGACCGCCGGTTCAGTCGTCATGATAGACCGCCAGGTTGCCCGACCGCCGCTTCTGCCGGCGTCGGTCATCCATCGCCATGGCGGTGCGCGGACGCACTTGGCCCAATTGCAATGAGGCTTCGCCGTAATCGGCGCGGATGCCTTGGAAGAGGTTCTCGATACGCCGCTGGTGACCGGCCGCCGCGACATAGTCGTCGACGTCGAGATCGATGGTGATTTGAGCTCTGATCTTCATGGGTGTGACGTCAGCTCCGGAGCCCCGCGATACGATGGCGGCGGCTTGAGCGTCAGCAGGCCTTTTGCTTGTAGATGCCGGTCAGATGGGTCACGCGCTGCTGTTCGGGCGTGGCCGGGGTTGCAGCGGGAGGCGTGGCGGGAGCCTTGCCCACGTTGGACGCCATCTCCTGCGCGACTCCGGACGCCGCGGTCGTCGCCAGCATGCCGCCCACACTGTTCGAATAGCCGCCCATGAAGGATGCGCCTTTCGCCAGGCCTGACAGCAGGCCCTTGCCCACGGCCGAGCGGCCCTGGCTCGCCTTGGCCTCCTTGCGGGTCTTCTCGGTCTGGGCGAGCACAGTGGCGTTGAGGGCGTTGACCTCGACCGACAGGGCTTCACAGCTCATTTTGCGGTCGCCGGACCGCAACACTTGGTATGGGGCGGCGGAGCTCTCCGGCTCGGCCAGGGCCGGATCGGCCGCCAGCATGGCCGCCAGCGCGAGAGCGACGAATGACGTCTTCATATGGAACCTGCTTGGGGTTAGAGGGTCGATCGCCATCCGCGATCCAACTGGAAAGGGCGCGCCCTCCAGGAGCGCGCCCAATGGCTCAGAAGCGGAAGGAGACGCCCGCGTTGACGGCGTGCCAGCTGTTGTCGCCGAAGTCGCCGTTGTAGCGAACGCTGGCCCGGACACGCGGGCCCAGGTCGAGCGAGAAGCCCGCGCCCAGACGAGCCGCGGTCTGGCCGGTCTCGAGCCCGGAGACCGTGATGGCGCCCTCCCCGGCCGAGGCCAGCCGGCCCGAGACGAGCAGAGCATCGCCCTTCAGGCGATGACGCAGGCCCAGATCCAGGTACGGCTTCAGGACATGGCCGCCGACCGTGGTCACGGCGCTGGCCGTCACGCCGGTGTCGGCGAACCAGCCCGACTGGGTCTTGCCGGCGACGACCAGGGCGAACGGATTGGCTCCGCTCTCAACCAAGCCGTCACGCTCGGCGCGCACATAGGTCACGCCGATCCTCGGGGCCAGGGCCACGCCCTGGACCTGGATCCGATAGTCGACGCTAGCGTCAGCCGTCCAGGTGGTCAGGTTGTAATCGCTTCGGGCCGAAGGCGTGGCGACGTCCAGCTTGCGCATGGTCTCCAGATCGGCCTTGTCGTAGGCCGCCATACCGTGCAGGCCGAACCGCCCCAGCGCCATGTCGGCGAAGGCGCCGACGACAAAGCCTTCGGCCTCGGTCGAGGCTCCCAGGCCGGACAGGGTCTGATCGGTCTCGACCTGGCCGACAAACGCGCCAGCGCGCAGACCTGACTCCAGGGCGTAGCCCAGGCCGGTGATGACGCCCTGGCTGTCCATCTCGGCGCCGGCGGCGCCGGTCCGAGCGTTCCCGCCGAGCTCGCCTCGGCCGCTCAGGGCCTGGGCGAAGCCGTAGAGTCCGGGCTGTTCAGGCGCGTCGAAGCGGAAGCCGCGGGTCGAGTCGATCAGCGAGAGAGCGGTCTGGGTTCCGATCTGAACGGCGGAGCCGTAGGCCTCGGGGGTCAGTTGGCCAAAAGCCTTGGCGTTCGACACCCCGTTGGCGTCGACGAGCACCGGCACCGCGGCCGTGAACGCTTGAACCGCCTGGCCCAGGCTGAGCACCTGGTTGGCGTAGGCGATGCTGGCCCGGACATTGCCGCTGTAGGCCGCGTCGTTCTGGAACTCGCCGCGGATCTGCAGCTTCTTGCCGTTCTGGGCGACGAAGCCGAAGATGCTCGACGACTTGTTGATCGTGTTGAAGCGGCCGGTGATGCCGCCGTCGGCCACGACCAGGTCAAGAACGGCCCCAGGCGTGTTGGTGAGGACGCCGGTGATGTCGATCGAGGCGCCAGACGCGATGGTCAGACCGCCGGTGACGTGGAGCAGGTCCGACGCCGTCGGCGACACTTCCAGGAGCAAGTTGGAGCCCGTCGCGAAGTTGACGTCGCCATTCACCGTCATGGTGCCCGGCGAAGCGCCCGGCGACAGGGTGCCGGCCACGTTGATGTCGGCGTTCACGGTTCCGGCCGAGCCGAAGACCGCGCCGTGCGCCACCTGGATCGTCGACTCGGAGGTCAGCACCGTGCCGGCTTGGCCGATAAGGCGCCCGCCGGTGATGGACAGCGACTTCCAGCTGGAATCGGAGGTCATCGAGACGACCCCGCCGCTGACGATCAGTTGGTCGAAGTTTTGGTACAGCGAGGCGTTGTAGATCGTCGGGGCCGCGTAAACCCCGTTGGTGCGGAAATCGAGCGTATTGCTGCCCGCGCCGCCCGAGCGGAGGCCCGAGCCGCTGGCCCCGCCGACGACCAGGCGGTCGTCGCCGCCGCCCAGGTCGACATCGCCATGGACGACGCCGAGCATGGCGAAGGTTTCGGCGCTGTCGCTGCCGTTGACCCGGGCCGTAAGCGTCGCATTGCCGTTGACGGTCGTCGTCCCGCCGTTCAGACCGACGCCATTCACGAAGGCGGCGTCCACGTTGAACACCAGTTCGCCGGCGCCTGCGGTTTCGAGGCGCTCGAACCCGCTGACGTTCAGGCTCCCGTACAGGCGCTGATTGGCCTGGGCTTGAGTCAGCGCCAAGGTGTCGGCCCCGATGCCGGCATCCACGCGGCCCACGATGCTGGCCCCGCTGCCCAACGTCAGTCGGTTATCCGCCTCGTCGAACACCACGCCCGCGGCAGAGATCAGATTGGTGTTGGCGCCCAGTTCCAGGCTGCCGCCGACGATCCCGACCGAGTCGAAGCGGTACTCGCCGCCCGTCAGGGCCAGCGTGCCCGATCCTTCGGACACCAGGTCCTGGAAGCGCAGGATCTGGGAGGCCAGCACCGTGCGGCTGTCCGAACCGCCCGACTGGACGCGCAGCAGGTTCTGGCCCGTGCCGCCGTCGACCGTCCCCTCGAACACCGCGCCGGCCGCGACGATCAGCTCGTTGTCGGAGCCGTCGAAATTGATGCGTTGGTCCGCGCCGAGTTTGCCCGCGAGCGTCAGGGCGTGCGCACCGGAGATGTTGGCGATTTCGAACCCGGTCATGCCGTTGATGGTCGAGACGGCGGTGAGGGCCAGATTCAGGGTGTCATGCTGGCCCAGGCCGCCGTCGAGGGCGCCCGACAACACCCCGCCGAGCGTCAGGTTGAGGGTGTCGTCGCCGCCGCCCAGTTTCACGCCGCCGACCAGGGCGCTGCCGATCGTCACCGTCTGGGCGCTGTTGTCGCCGAGGATCTCGACGACCTTGCCGCCGTTGTCGGTCAGGGTCAGGTTGGCGCCGTCCATCAGCTTGATGCTGTTGAAGTCCTCGGCCAGATTCAGGTTCAGCGTGCCGGGGCCATACACTCCGATCGACTCGAAGTTGATGACGTTCTCCAGCAGCGAACCGGCGCCGTCGTTGAGGCTGTAGACCACGGTGTCGTTGCCGCCGACGCCGCCGTCGATCGAGCCCGTGACCGAGCTGCCGGTGCGGGCGACATAGGTGTCGTCGCCGTCGCCCAGCAGGATGCTGCCGATCACCCTGCCGCCGTTGTCGAAGGTGTCATTGCCGGCGCCGCCGATCACGTTCGCCGTCAGATCGGCGTCCAGCAGCTTGATGTTGCCGCCTTCTAGCTGGACCGTATCGAAGGTTGCGTCCCGGTTGATGTGGAGCTCGCCCGCGCCGGAAGCCGCAAGCACTTCGAAGTTCGACGCCTGCACGGCGCCCAGGTCCTGGATTTCGCCTGCCGCCTGGACGAAGGCCAGCACGTCGCGCCCGCCGACCCCGCCGTCGACCAGACCTCCAACGGTCGAGCCGAATTCCAGCGTGAAGCGGTTGTCGGTCGAACTGGCGAAGCTGATGCCGCCGGCGACGAGGGTGGCGCCGCCGCCGACAGAGACGTTGCCGCTTGTCGCGTCGAAGGCGGTGAAGTTGTAGCTGCCGCCGTCGAAGGCCAGCGTGCCCGCGCCGGTCGCATACACGTCGTCAAAGCCGGTTAGCTGACCCGAGACGATCGTACGGCTGCTGGCGGCCCCGGTGTCGATGCGCAGGGTGTCGGTCCCCGCGCCGCCGTCGGCCTGGCCCTGGAAGACCGCGTTCTCGGCGATGATGAACTCGTTGTCGCCGCCGTCGAAGGTGATCTTCTGCCCCGCGCCGAGCGTGCCCGCCAGCGTCAGGGAGGACGCGCCCGTCACCTGCACCGCTTCGAACCCGAACAGGTTGTTGATCGTCGAGTTCGCCGTCAGGTTCAGCTTGAGGGTGTCGATGCTGTGCTGGGCGTCGTCGCCGCCGTCCAGATCGCCCGTCAGCTCGCCGCCGAGGCTCATTTCGAGCGTGTCGGCGCCGCCATAGAGCTTGACGCTGCCGGTGAAGCCGGAATCGAGCGTCACCGTCTGGGCGCTGTCGTCACCCTTGATCAGGCCGACGGTCCAGTTGGCCGTATTGGTCAGGTCGAGGTTGGCGCCGTCGAGGATTTCGAGGGTGTCGAATTTGCGGGTCAGCGCCATTTGGAGCGTACCCGGGCCGTAGGCCGCGAAGGACTCGAACTCATCGACGTCGCCGGGAATGGAGCCGGTCGCGCCGGCGAGGCGGAAGACGAAGGTGTCGTTGCCATCGCCGCCAATGATGGCGCCGAGGACTTTCCCACTTCCGATTGCTTCATACCGGTCATCGCCGGCGCCCAGGTCGACATTGCCGGTGATCAGACCGGCGTTGACGACCGTATCGTTGCCTTCATCGCCGTACACATGACCGATTTCACCCCCTGTCAGGTTGGTGAAAGCATCGTCGCCTGTCCCGAGGTCTGCATAGTGGACATGGCCGGAATTGGTGATGACGTCGTCGCCATCTTCCCCGGCCAGGCCCATCCCGATGTCGCCCGAATTCACGACTCGATCATCGCCCGCGCCCATGCCGACGTATGAGGTTTGGTACGGATCGACCGTCCCGGAATTCTCGAACACGTCGTTTCCGCCGCCGAACTTAATCGAACCCTGCACGGTGCCCGCGTTTACGATCCGCTCGACTGCATCGCCGCCCGTGAAGGCGACGCCGCCTGTCGCTACCGTTACACGATCACCCACGGCGATGTGAACCGTCAGGTCGTTCAGATGCAACGTCGGGCCATCGAAGACCCCGTTCACAAACAGCTTGGCGTCGCCGGCGGTGCCCGCCAGACGATTCAGGCGCTCAAAGCCCTTGTACTGGGCGGCGTCGATCTTTCTGTCGGCGGTCACATTCATATCGACGAAGATCGTGTCGTCGCCCAGGCCGCCGAGCACCCGTTTGCCGTCGCCCAGGGAACCCGTGCCCAGCACGAAGGCGTCATTGCCGCTTCCCATGCGGACGTCGCCCTGCATCGAGCCATAGTGCTCGAAGCGGTCGTCACCGTCGGCCAGGTCGACGTTGCCGGAGATCAGGTTGTTGTTGCGGATATTGTCGGTCGTGCCGACCGTCTGGATCGCCCCGGCGATGGTCCGCTCGATGGAGTCATTGCCAAGGTCGGACTCGGCAAGATCGACATTGCGGTCGGCGAATTCCTCTCCAACCGCGAATACGGTGTCAGCCGCGCCATGGATGTTGTGATTGTTGACGAAGTTGAACGTCTGGGTGGCGGCCTCGCCCTGGCGGCCGTTGACCAGCACCGCGGTCGAGGAGGCTCCGAGGGCCTCGATCACATCGTTATTGGTGACGTCGACCGTGCGGCCGGTCCCACCCACGCGCACGCCGAGGGCGGCGGCCAGAACGTGCTCGCCGTTCCCATCGCTGAAACCGCCGCCGTTCGCGCGGATGGTTCCGCCATTGAGGACTCGAGCGTACATATCGGGCGTTCCGGCGGCATTGACGTACAGGCCCATCCCTCCCGCTCCGGACGCGTCGATCAGCTTGGTGTTGGTGAGCTCCATGTTGCCGGCGTCGAACACGGCGCCGATGCCGCCGAGTCCCGTGGACTCCACGAATCCGCTGTTGGAAAACTGGAGAAGGCCTTTGTTCAGCCCGCCATAGACGTAGAGCGCGGCATCCCCGTTGCTCTCGGTCGGATCCTGACCCGGGCCGCTTTGCCGAATGGTGCCCGTGTTCACGAAGCTGCTCGCCACGGAGTCATCGGCGCTGGCGACGTTGGCGAACACAGCGCTGACATAGGTAGTCGATTCAAGCCAGCCGGCGTTCGTGAACGACATCGGCCGGGTGCGGTCGCCGTCGTAGGCTTCGCCCAGATGGACCGCGTAGCCCTGTGAAACAATCCGTCCGGTCGCCTCGTTACTGAAGCTCGCGAAATCCGTGCCGCCCCTGAAGCCGTAGTCGACCGCGGTTATACGGCCGCGGTTGACGACATTCAGTCCCCCCGGGACGTTGGCGACGCGAGTCGCCGACAGGCCCATGTCCGCCGTGATATCCGCCTCGTTGATGACCGTGCCGTCGCCGACGAGCGCCAGTCCGTTGGTCAACGTCTCCGACGCCTTGGCCGTGACGACCGTGCCGGTCCCGCGGGCCTCGATGCCGTGCGCCTCGAACCCGGTGTTGTTGCCGGCGTTGAGGATCGCGTTCGAAAGCTGGTTATTGGCGGTGCCGGAGAACGAGCGGCCGTAGGCGTCGAAGCTTCCCGTCCCGCCATCGATCGTGCCGGTGACGCCGTTGGTGGCTCCGGTATAGAGGAAGTAGTCGTCCGAATCGCCGAGTTTGACAGACCCATCGATGACCCCGCTGTTGACGAGGAAGTCTAGGGAGGCGTCACCGCCGGTATAGGCGACTTTCGAGCTGTTCAGGGTATTGCCCCGAAGGGTGCCCGACACGCCGTTCCGGACAACGGCGGTGCCTTCCTCAGCTATGATCCCCGCGCCGTTTTCGCTGGTGATGAGGCCCTCGTTGAAGACCTGATTGTCACCTGCGTAGAGATAGACGCCGTAGCGCCCGCCATTGATCTCCGCGAGACCGCCCTGGATGGTCTTGTTGTACAGGACACCCCCGTTCAACAGCAGGACGCCGGTGGCGTTCGAGGCGCGGCCGCCGCCCAGTCCGTTGGTCGCGCGAATCTCGCCGTTGTTGACGACCTGCCCGGAAGCGTAGACGCCGATCCCCCCGGCGCCGTTGGTTTCCGTGCCGTAGCTGACCCAGATCAGCGTGTCGTCATCGATCGTGACATCGGCCTGCCCTGCGTAAAGGGCGGGGCCGTCCGTGTTCCTGAGAGTGCCCCCCTTCGCCAGGCGCACGCTCGATGCGTTCTGAACGTCCACCAACGCTTCCCCGGTGTTGGCATCCCCCTGGATATAGCCGGAGATCACCACATCCAGCTTGCCGTCGCCGCCCTGCCCTCGCGCTTGGGAAGATGATCCTTCCAGCACGCGGATAGCGCTCTGGGTCGCATGCGGCTGATCGTCGACGATCAAACCAAGGGAGATATTGACCGTGCCGTCGCCGGCCAGGAGGAGAGGTCCGTCCCGGAGCGGCATGGCGGGTCCGCCGGGATTGGGATTGCCGAGGGTCAGGACCGTCTGATTGCCCGAGGCCTCATAGACTGTGCCTCCAGTGAACTGAACGCCGTCGGCGGACACATACTGGCGCGTCGTTGAGCTGCTGGCCTGCCGGGTCGGGATAACGTTGACGGTTCGGGTGCTCGTGGCCTGCAGCCAGGCCTGGTGGGTTCCGCCGCCGTCGTTCACGTGGCCGGTGACGACCGGGCCGCTGGCTCCGTTGACGCCCAGATTCAGGACCCCGGTCGCCTGGTCGACGCGCGAGATGTCGATGACCAGCCGGGTGTCGTCCGGCCCGAGTTCGACGTTTTCGACCTGCGTTCCTTCATCCAGGTAGACCGCCTGCTGAGCGTTCGCCGGGGCGCCATAGGCGATCGCGAGCAGCGCCGCTCCCCCGAGAAGGGCGGAACGGCTGATGGCGGGACGACGATCGACGGCGCGGAATGAGGAAAGCGGCACGGAATTCATGGGGGCTCCGACGGACGGGAAAGCGACGCCCGTAGTCGGGCTATGCGTGACCGGGAGCTATGGAGAGGATTCCGCCGCGTCGCAGGCCTCGCGCGACCAATCGACCGGTCCGCGACGAACAATCGACGAACCGGTTTCGACGGCAGGCGCCGTCCATGCCGCGCGGCGAATGTGCTGGGCGCGCGAGGTCGGGCTGACGGGAGACCCGCGGGCTTAGTCGTGTTCGAAAGCGATGGTGGCGGCGCCTAGAGCGTGGCGTCGTACCGAAGGGGGAAGTCCAGCACGGAGCGATATCCCTGGGTGGTCATCGGCCCTGTCTCCACGGTCGCGTCCTTCCCGTAGAGCGTCGCCAGGCGCTGCCGGGTGTTGCGCACCCCGACGCCGGATTGCATGGGCGCCGCGGCGGGCGTCCCGGCATGGTCGTCCTCGATGGCGATCCTGAGACGATCATTCACACGCGCGGCGGTGATTGAGAGCCGCACGGGGACATCCGCCGCCGACACCGCGTGCTTGATGACGTTCTCGACCAACGGCTGAAGGATCAGCCCGGGGACCACGGCTTCGGRGAGTTCTGGCTCACAGCTCACCGAAACCACAAGCTTGTCGCCAAAGCGCACCCGTTCGACATCGAGATAGTCGCTGATCGTGCCCAGTTCCGCGTCCAGGCTGACCGCGTCAGAGCCGCTGGTCATCAGCGTAGCCCGAAAAAAAGCCGACAGCCGGTTCGTCATCTCCTCGGCCTCCTTAGCGCGCCCGACAAGGATGAGGGTGCTAATTGAGTTGAGCGCGTTGAATAGGAAGTGCGGCGCCAACTGAAGCCGCAGCGCCTCTAGCTGGGCCGTCTGCGCCGCGAACTTGGCCTCGAATGCGGCGCGGCGAGCGATCATCAGCGTTACGGCCGCCGCGAAGAACCCGAACATCCAAAGATAGATGGCGACGTTGATCATCATCTTGATGTCGGTCGCCTGACCATTGGGATCGAGGCGCACGAGTTCAGGAACCGAGTTCGGACCCAGCATGATCCGCATAAACTGTGAGGCGACCCAAATATCGAGCCGAGCCTGCGTCAGCCCCAACACGACGACCGACACGGCCGCCACCGCGAATTTGATGATGGGCGGCCAGTTCCTAGTCGCCAGAAGCACCGCGTTGAGGACGAGCGTGAGCACAAGACCGTGAGAAGCCCAGACGAGGGCCATGGGCCAGCCGGAGGGGTTCAGCCCACACTCGATCGCTATGAAGCACAGCCAGGTCAGGCCGGCCAACAGCAGCGACTCCGTCCGCGCGGTCCAGTTCGCCGGCTTCCACATCACGGGCACCCCGAAAGCCACGCCACCGGTATGGGGGCCAACTGATCTTGCCGCAGGAGCAATCTCCGCCCCCAATGAATTTCCCGTAATCTCAATTGTGGGCTTTGCCGGCGAAAGTCCGCGGCGCCATTTGCCAGGGTTCGGCAAACTGGGTCCGACATCACGAACGCGGCGTGCAGCCGCAGCACGTCGTTCAGGGCCAGTAATGCGTCGGCGGGCAAGGGTGGCAGATCCTCAGCTCTGATCTGCGCCTGCGTCGCGTCGCTGGCCTTTAGAGCTGGACGCCGCGTGAGTGGATTTTCGCGCCGAGCAGCCCGACGTGGGCGTTCGTACGCGCTGATTGTGGGAACGATTGTTTGGCAGAGTTGCGCAGCAATCGTCGAAAGACGGTTCCCCTGACGGTGAAGACTCAACGTTTTAAGCGATGTTTTTGGAGATTGGCGCACCCGACACGATTCGAACGTGTGACCTTTGCCTTCGGAGTCGCTTTGATAGCGATTTCAGCTCGTTTCAAGGCGGTGCAGATTATTTCTATCATACTGAAAAACATGGATTAAACTCGTTTCAGCTTGAGCGAGGGAGTCTCATCTTGTAGCGTCGCCACTGCCCCACTAGCGCCCCTCAAACGGAGCCGTGGGAGCGGAGGCGCTACCCATGGCCACGAGTGGCCCCATCACAACGGATCGTCAGGTTTCGGCATTGAAGCCCAGCGAGCGGACCTATGAACTGGCGGTGTCAGGCGCGCGGGGACTGATCGTGCGGGTCTTCCCAACGGGAACGCGGTCCTTTGAATTTCGGTATGTGTCGCTCAACGGCAAGCGGAAACGGATGCCCTTGGGGTCCTATCCGGAGCTTGGTCTATCTAGAGCGCGCGACCTGGCCGGCGCGCTTCGCGTTCGCGTCGTCAATGGCGACGATCCCGCCCAAGAAAGAACCGAGGCGAAGATTGCCGCCAGGACAGGCGAGACACTGGCCGAGCTGGCCGAGGCCTATTGGGCCGCCGCCGAGCGAGGGCTGCATGGCGGTCGAGGCCGGCCAAAGACCGCCAACACGCTGCGCGCCGAAAAGAGCCGCTGGAAGCGCTATCTCGTTGGCGAGCTCGGAGACGTGAAATTCACCGAACTGAAGCGGAGAGACATCAAGGCGTTCATGCGCCGGTTGGCGGTGGGCCACGATCTGGCGCCAGATTCTGTGGCGTCGATCGGCCGGGTTCTATCGGCCCTCCTAGCCTTTGCAGTTCATGAGGAGCGGATCGACGCCAATCCGGCCCATGGCGTGACGCGCCCCTTGGCCCTTCGCAGTCGCGATCGGCTCTTTGATGACCAGGCCTTGGCCAAGATATGGACGGCCCTGGTTCTTGCTTCAGAGCCGCGCATCCGAGGTGAAGACCGACCAGACAAGCATGCGCGACTGGAGCCCTCAACCTCGCTGGCACTAGGATTCGCCTTGCTCACGCTCTGTCGTCGCGGTGAGGTCGCGGGTGCTCGCTGGCCTGAAATCGACGAGAACGCACGCATCTGGACCATTCCGGCGGGGCGGATGAAGGCGCGCCGCCCTCACGTAGTGCCCCTTTCAGATGCGGCGCTACGCCTTCTAAGAGAGGCGCGCCTGTCCTTCGGGGTCAAGGAGTTCGTATTCCCTGCCCACGAAGACCCTAGTCGGCATGTTTCCCCGGATGTCATGACCCGGGCCCTAGCGCGACTTTGTCAGCGCCATGGCGTCAAGCACGGCACACCCCATGATTTCCGTCGCAGCGGCGCCACTACGCTAACGAGCGAGCGCTACGGCATACGACGCTTCGTGGTGGCGAAGATCCTGGCCCATGCCGCTGATGACGGCGCATCGGCCATTACCGCCGTCTATGATCGCAATGACTACCTCCCGGACAAGCGCGTAGCTTTGGCGGCGTGGGCGGATCACGTGGTGGGACTTATCAATCAGCCCGCAAGACCCAGCGGAAATGTCATTCCCTTTGCTAACTGCAGGAGATCTTGAGATAGAAATTAACACACCCTCCCCTTCCGATACTTTTGTTACCATATCGGATTTTGTTGGCATGTATTGCTGCAAAGATGACGACAGGCGCTTTAAGTACTATTTCGGATCATCATGGGCCGAATTGCTACCCAGTCGTTTAATTACTATTTTTATAGCAAACATATCTGCGCCATCTTTGCTATTATTCAGCCTAATTGCACTTATCGTCTACGCTATCGTCCCGACACCATTTTCGCTCGCCACTGTGGTTGCGATTGTGGTTGCGACCGCCGCCTGCATGGTCTTCGCAAGAAGGAAACCAGACACACCGCGCAAAATCTTAGCGCGCAATGAGGAAAAAGGACTGGAACTCGGGCTACTGTTCATCCTGCACGAACGCCTGAAGAGTGGCAGGCTTATCGCTTATCAGGCCCGCAGAGGAAATAAGAGCGAACCCTATAAAGGGTTGGACAAGCGCCATTGGAATGCAAATTTCGGATGGCTGGGCTTATTAGGGCCTGAAATTCCTTCATATGCCCATCAATCTAAAGAACTAGACTCGAACTATCATGACATTTTTGTAAAACGGTCCGATATCGATTCAGGTCTATTCGCTAGAGAGCGTTTACTTATAACTGCCGCCCTTAAACCAAGCAAGCTCGTTACCTGGACCAAAGACGAACGAGAGACGCTCCTCGCCTTCATTGAAGAGCTTCGTGCCTCGGACAGGAGGCTAGCGAGGGGTTTTCTCTATCTTGAAAAATACTGCAGCGAGTTGGCTAGCGGCAAAACCCGCGAGCAAGCGCTCGCCATTGTTTGCAGAGTCGAGCCGAAGGTCCGTGAAAACATCCGCAACTCCGTTACCGATCAAATCCAAAGAGGGGCCAACGAAGCGTTCAACAAACGATTGAAGAAGGGCGTCTTGGCTCTAATAGACCGTAATATATAGGGTTTTTGAACTATTTCCGCGCAATTTCCGTTGTGCGCTTGACCAAATTCCCCCTATCGCCCAAGCCGATATGGAGCTGCGATCGCCTCGTTCTGAAACACGAGGCGATACCATGCGACTCCTCCGACTCCCTGAGGTGATTAAGACGATCGGCTTCGGCTCCCGCACCACAATCTGGCGGGCTGTTCGAAGCGGCCATTTCCCCGCCCCCGTCATCGTTGGCAGCAATTCGATCTGTTGGCGCGCCGATGAGATCGAGGCGTGGGTCAACGCTCTACCTCGGCGTCGTTATGGCGCGGATGCGAAAACCCAGGGCGAGGAGGCTCCGCGATGAGCTCTTCAGGCGTCCTAAATGCAATCCTCGCCACCTTACCGCGCGTCAGGCACCGGCTACCCACCCACCAACTCATCCGCTTCATGAATAAGGATGGCGGCAACTGCGTGTGCTTGGTCGTTCGCTGCAAAGTTGGCCGGGAGCGCCATATCGCCTTCGTCAGCGTCGCGGGATCGCCCAGTCGCCCTGCGGCCAACATCGAGGGACTCGCCTCGTCGGTCTTCCGCGTTATGGGCGCTCCGACCGCCTCGCCCGTCTTCTGGAACGTTGACCGGGATGAGTGGGATGACGGCATCACCATCCATCGCGTTGAATTCCTCTCCCTGATTGATGGAAGGCTTTCAGGACCCAAGTGGATTCCCGAAACGCTTCCCTGTGCGCTTGCAAAGCAAATTGCGCGCGCCGGGCCTAAGATTTCCAACGAGACGCCCCCTGCCGGCGGCCGACAATGAGAGCGACGGAGCGCTTTCAGCCTGCCGGAAGCTTCGCGATGGCAGTGAATTCAACAGGCCAAAGCAGTGAAAAATCTATCCGAAAATTGGGGGAGGTAGATCCAGACCATTCGCACTGCCCTGCGGCGAGCCAGAACGGCGCGCGGCGCGTGCGCACCGCATGCTTGGAGTTCTCCAATGCCGAAGGAGCCACGAAAACAGGCTCTTATATGTGTGCGGACCGCGTGCGCCATGGAGGCCGTTCATGAGCCGGGTAAGTCTCTCCCTGAGGCTGACGCGAGCCCAGGACGCAGCGCTCCGGCGCTATGCCGACTCTCACGGCGTCGTTCGCTATCAGGCGGCAATCCGCGCCGTCGAGGCCGGTCTTGCCGCGCTCGTCGGCGGCGGGCCAACCCACTCAGACCAGCCCAGCGCTGAGACCGCCGACGCGTTGGGCGAACTGATCGTCAGGGTCCGCCGGCTCGAACAGATGACGGACCGCACGCTGTTCACCAGCGCCGCCGCCTACCAGTTCTCGCGTAAGGCCGCGCTTCGCGGAGAGTCCGATCCGGCCAAGGTCGATCAGGCGCTCGGTGAAGCAGCGGGCGAAGCCTATCGTCGCCAACGCGATCTGGCGCGAGGCGAGCCATGAGCCCAACGCCCCTCAAAACCGGTCAGGGCCTGATCGCTCACAGCCTTGGCGCCGCGCTCCGGCGTTGGCTGGCCTATGCGCGGATTGTGGCGGTCGCGGCGGCGGTCATGTCCGTCACCTCGATCCTGCACCACGTGCCCGCGCCCTCTCGCGACCTAGCCGGCGTCTACGCGCTGGCAAGGTTCAAGTTGTGGATAGCGGAAGGGCGCCCCGTGGCGCCGACCGTAAGCTTGCAGACGCCAGACGGCCCAGCCCTGATCTCGGCCAAGAGCATCGCTCGATCGCAGGAATTCCAAGAAGCCAGCCGCGCCGTCGTCATCAACGCTACGGGCGGCGCCTTGGCCGGCACCCTGCTGGGTGGAGTGCTTAGCGCCATCTGGGCCTATTGGATGGAACGTCGGGGCCAAGTCGCGGCCCGCGACCGAAAGCTTCGCGGCTCAGCGGTCGTCTCGGAAAGCGCTCTGGCGCGGTTGACGGTCAAACGCGCGAGCCGATCAGCACTCTATATGGCGAGCGTGCCGCTTCCCGAGGACTTAGAGACCCGGCATGCCGCGCTGATCGGCTCGACGGGCTCGGGCAAGACCACGGCCTTGCGGCAACTGCTCGACGGGATCGAGCGACGCGGCGACAGCGCCATCGTCTACGACACCTCCGGCGAGTTCGTGGCTCACTACTACGACCCGGCGCGCGGCGACGTGATCCTCAATCCTTTCGATCAGCGCGGCGCGTTCTGGAATCCGTTCGATGAGATCGCCCACCCGGCCGACGCCGACCGCATCGCCGCGCAGCTGATCACCGCCAAGGAGGACAACGAGGGCGATGTCTGGACCAGCACGGCGCGCCTCCTGGTCGCCAACATCATGCGCGCGCTGTGGCGTGAGGGCCGGGCCGATCTGCCATCCTTGCTGGCGGCGCTTCAGGCGACCAGTAAGGCGGACCTGAAGGTCTGGCTCGCTGGCAGTTCGTCGGCGCGGACC
>NZ_JBFTZS010000002.1:0-36178 GCF_056406675.1 Caulobacter sp. P1_B12_2
CCACCGCATCGTCCGAGGCGGCGCGCGACACCGCGCCCAGCACCTGGGCGTCGGTCGGCAGAGCTCGCTCGTCGGGCGTCGTCGCGGCGTCGTAAATCGTGTTCCAGCCCGCGATGCGGCCGACGGTCTCGTCGGCCCAAGTCGATGATGTCGTCCAGCCGGCGAGGCGCTCGGCCAGGGCGGCGACCACCGCCCCGGCGTCTGCGACCACGCTGGCCGCGCCATGCTTGTGGGCGTCGTGGGGGGCGACATTGACCTGCACCAGCTTGCGCCCCGGCGCGCCGAACAGGGCCCTCGAACCGGTGGTGAAGTCCTGCAACCGCGTGCCGATCCCGACGATCAGGTCGGCGGCCTCGGCGGCGGCGTTGGCGGCCGACGAGCCTGTGACCCCGACGCTGCCCAGGTTGCGCGGATGATCCCAGACCAGCGAACCCTTGCCGCCCTGCGTCTCGGCTGCCGGCACCCCGGTGTCGAAGGCCAGGGCCGCCAGGGCCGCCTCGGCGCGGGCGTACAACACCCCTCCTCCGGCGACGATCAGCGGCGCCTTGGCACCCTTGATCAGGGCGACCAGGTCGTCCAGCTCGCGCGGGTCGGGCTGGGGCGCGCGGATGCGCCAGATGCGCTTGTCGAAGAAGGCTTCGGGGTAGTCGAAGGCTTCGGCCTGGACGTCCTGGCAGAAGGCCAGGGTCGCCGGTCCGCAGGTCGCCGGATCCAGCATCGTGGCCAGGGCGCGCGGCAGGCAGTCGAGGATCTGCTCGGGCCGCACGATGCGGTCGAAATAGCGCGAGACCGGCTTGAAGCAGTCGTTGGCGCTGATCGTGCCGTCGCCGAAGTCCTCGACCTGCTGCAGCACCGGGTCGGGCCGGCGGCTGGCATAGACATCGCCGGGGAGGAACAGCACTGGCAGGCGGTTGACGTGGGCAAGGGCGGCGGCGGTGACCATGTTGGTCGCGCCGGGGCCGATCGAGCTGGTGCAGACCATGGCCCGCTCGCGCCGCGACTGCTTGGCGTAGGCGATGGCGGCATGGGCCATACCCTGCTCGTTGTGGGCTCTGTATGTCGGCAGGACGTCGCGGACGCCGTGCAAGGCTTCGCCCAGTCCGGCGACATTGCCGTGGCCGAAGATCGCCCAGACGCCGGCGAAGTACGGCACGATCCCCTTGGAGGTCTCGACATGCTGCTGGCTCAGCCAGCGGACGGTCGCCTGGGCGGCGGTGAGGCGGACAGTACTCATTTTACGCGGCCTTCTCCCCAGCGGCGCGGGCCCGGCGCCAGGCCTCGACCAACACCGTGAGCTTGCCGGCCAGGGCCCGCACGGCCGCATCGTCGTCGAGGCGATCGCTCAGCCACTCGCGGGCCACATCGTAGAAGATCGTCCGGCCGACGGCGAAGCCCTTGATGATCGGGAACCGCGCGGCGATCTCGAACGAAGCCAGCAGTTCGGCCTCTGGGGCCGACAGGCCCAGCAGCACCACGCCGCGGCAGAGCGGATCGTTCTCGTTGACCGCCAGCTCGATCTCGCGCCAGGCGGCGGGGTCGGCGACGGGCTCCAGCTTCCACCAGTCCGGCCGCACGCCGATGGCGTAGAGGCGGCGGATGGCGCGGGCCACGGTGCGGGAGTCGCTGTCCATGCCCTTGGGCAGGATCACCTCGACCAGCAGTTCGTGGCGGGTCTTGCGGCAGGCGTCGAACAGCCGGAGCAGCTGGCGCTCCTGGCGTTCGCGCAGCTCGATCTCATCGTCGGGATGGTAGAAGACCAGGCACTTGACCACATGGTTCAGCGGCCATTCGGCCAGCTCGGTGGCCACGTCGGCCGAGCTTTCGAACACCAGCGGCCGCGACTTGGGCAGCTCGATGGGGCGGCCGATCCAGTACGGACGATCGGCGGCCTGGGCCAGGGCGTCGAAACCGAAGCGGCCGTCCAGCAGCACGCCGAACCGGTGGTCGCCGCCGGCCACGGCCTCGACGGCGCGCAGGGCGAGGGTCTTGAAGTGCGGGATGCGCGCGGCGTCGCCGCAGGTCTCGGCGATCAGGTCCYCGAACTGGCTGCGGTGGTCCATGGCCAGGACCGTCAGCTCATCGTGCACGCCCTCGCGGGTGGTGGCCCAGTGGACGTGCTCCAGGTCGACGTCCTCGCGCAGGCGGAACGGTCGCTCGCGCTCGCTCAGAAACTGTTCCAGCTCGATCCAGGTCGGCATGGCCGGGGCGCAGCCGTGGCGCGAGACGACAATGGCCCCGCAGGCGTTGCCCCACTCGCAGCAGGTCTCGACGGGCTCGTCGCGCAGCCAGCCGCGCAGGAAGCCGGMCATGAAGGCGTCGCCGGCGCCCAGCACGTTGAACACCTCGACCCGGAAGCCGCGGGCGCTGACGCCGTCGTCCAGGCTGTCGGGCACCGCGCCCGGGAAGGCGACGCAGCCATCGGGGCCGCGCTTGCAGACCAGTAGGGCGTCGGACCGTTCGCGGATGGCGCGCAGGGCGGCCACGGTGTCGGTCGTGCCGCCCAGGATGTGGATCTCTTCCTCGGTGCCGACGATCAGGTCGCAGAGGGTCAGCACCTCCTGCAGCTTCTGGGTCACCGCAGGATTGGCGACGAAACGGTTCTCGCCGGCGTCCTTGCCGGTCAGGCCCCACAGCACCGGGCGGTAGTCGATGTCGAAGGCCACCCTGCCCCCAGCCGCCTTCACCGCCTTGGCCGCCTTCAGGCTGGCGGCATAGACGTTGGGCTGCGACAGGTGCGTGCCGTTGATCAGCACCGCGCCGGCCTTTGCGAACCAGGCCTCGTCGACGTCGCCCGCCTCCAGCGCCATGTCGGCGCAGTTCTCGCGATAGAAGATCAGCGGGAAGGTGTCGCGATCGCGGATGCCCAGAATCACCAGGGCGGTCAGGCGCTGGTCGTCGGTCAGCACGCCGGCCACGTCGACGCCCTCGCGGGCCAGCTGTTCGCGGATGAAGCGGCCCATGTGGTCGGCGCCGACCCTGGTAAGCAGGCCGGTCTTCAGGCCCAGGCGCGCGCCGCCCGAGGCGGTGTTGGTCGGGCTGCCGCCCAGATACTTGGCGAAGGAGGCCATGTCCTCCAGTCGACCACCGATCTGCTGGCCGTACAGGTCCACGCTGGAACGGCCGACGGCGATCAGATCGAGAGTTTTAGCGTCCTGCGCCATGCCAGTTCCACGTCACTTGGAGCCGGCTCTCCGCCGGCGATATGTAACGCATATTCTAACTCTGGAACGCTTGCAATATCCATTTCATTTTTGGAGCGGAATGGAACAGCCCGTTCAGCCCGACTTGGCGGCCTTGGCCGAGCGCCCCTTGGCGCGCGAGCTCTCGAAGGCGAATCCGATGACCAGGGCCTGGGCCAGGCAGATCGAGGCGGCCAGCGAGCGGAAGGTCCGCACCTCCGATTCGCGCACGTGCAGCACCAGGGCGGCGGGCTTGGCGATCGGGCTGACCAGGCTGTCGCTGATCGACAGGATCGCAGCCCCGCGCGCCGCGGCCATCTCGACCGCCTGGATGGTCTCCTCGGCATAGGGGTGGTAGCTGACCGCGATCAGCACGTCCTTGGGCCCGATGGTCTGGACCTGCTGCTTGGTCAGCCCGGCCACGCCGTCGATGAACAGGGTGCGCTTGTTCACCTGCTGCAGCGAATAGGCCAGGTAGGAAGCCACCGGGAACGAGCGACGGAAGCCGACCACATAGACCGTCTCGGCCTTGTCGATCATCTTCACGGCCTGGGCCATGTCGGCCTCGCTGACCGTCTGGGCCAGGTTCTGTAGGGCCAGGGTGTTGCCCTCGACGAATTCGGCCAGCACGTCGGCCCCGCCGTCCGGCTTCTTGGCCACCGCCTCGTTGAAGTGGCGCACCCGTTCGCCGTAACCCAGCGCCGCGTGGCCCGACAGCAGGCCGTCGCGGAACAGCCGCTGCATCTGGCTGGCGCCGGGATAGCCGAAGGTCTTGGCGAACCGGACGATGGCCGAAGGTTGCACGCCGCAACGTTCGGAGATCACCGCCAGGGTCTCCAGCGCCATCTCGTTGGGCTCGTCCAACACATAGCGGGCGATCTGCTGCAGGCGCTTGCTCAGCGAGTCGTAGCGCTCGAGGATCGCCGCGCGCAGCTCCTCGGCCGTCTTCGGCGCAACTTCCAGCGCTGGGGTCGCTTCGTCCATCGGTCCCTCGATATGATCGCTCCGGTTTTAGAATATCCGTTCCGCCAGCGAACACAAACGCATCAGATTTCTCGCCGCGTTCCACTTTCCATCTAGAAGGAATTTTTGTTCCATATTACATGATAATGGAACGCGGTCGGACAGAACCGCCGATCGGGGGCAACGGACGTGATCAAGGTGGCTCAACTGGGCGCCGGCCGGATGGGGGCGATCCACGCCCGCAACGCCGCCGCCAATCCCCGCCTGGACCTGGTCGCCCTCGTCGACCCCCGCCCCGAAGTCGCCGGCCCGCTGGCCCAGGCCCTTGGCGCCCAGCCAGCCTCGTTCGACGAGGTTCTCGCCGATCCGCAGATCAAGGGGATCATCGTCGCCAGCTCGACCGACGCCCATCTCGATAATGCTCTGTCCGCGCTGCGGGCAGGCAAGCGGGTGTTCTGCGAAAAGCCGCTGGACCTGGAGCTGGCCCGTCTGCTGGCCGCCTCGGACGAGCTGGAGAATGCGGAAGGCAAGCTGTTCGTGGCCTTCAACCGTCGCTTCGATCCGCACTACCAGGCCCTGAAGGCCAGGATCGACAGCGGCGAGATCGGCAAGCTGGAAAGTCTGCACATCGTCAATCACGATCCGGCCACCCCACCCCTGGCCTTCATCCCGACCAGCGGCGGCCTGTTCAAGGACTTCACCATCCACGACTTCGACCTGGCCCCGTGGCTGATGGGCGAGCGGCCGGTCGAGGTGTTCGCCTGGGCCAGTTGCCTGATCGATCCGGAGATCGGCCGTCTGGGCGATGTCGACACCGCCAAGGTCGTGCTGACCACCGCCACCGGCCGCCTGTGCATGATCAGCAACAGCCGCCGCAGCGGCTACGGCTACGACCAGCGCATCGAAGCCTTCGGCTCCAAGGGCGCTGCGCGGGTCGACAACCTGACCAACACCGCCGTGTCGGTGTGGGGCGAGAGCGGTGCCAGGGCGGACCGCTTTCCGTACGCCTTCATCGATCGTTACGCCGGCGCCTACGCCGCCGAGATGGATCATTTCGCCGACATTCTGGAAGGCAAGGCCGCGCCTGAGACCGGCTTCGCCGCCAGCGTCGCTTCCCTGGAATTGGCCGAGGCCGCCGCCCGTTCGGCGGCGACCGGCGCACCCGTTAGACTCTAGAGTATCGAGGTTCCCATGCACGACATCGCCATGCACCAAATCGCCATTTTGGGCGCCGGCCGTATCGGCCGCATCCACGCCAAGAACGTCGGCGGCCAGCCCGGCCTGCGGCTGAAATACGTGGTCGATCCGGTGGCCGTGGCCGCCGACAGCCTCGCCGCCGAGACCGGCGCCGGCGTCACCGACCTGGAGACCGCCCTCAACGATCCGACGGTCGCGGGCGTCATCGTCGCCAGCTCCACCGACACCCACCTCGACTACTGCCTGAAGGCCGTGGCGGCGGGCAAGGCGGTGTTCTGCGAGAAGCCGATCGACCTGGACCTAGCCCGCGCCCGTTCGGCGCAGGGCGTGCTGGGCGCCAAGGGCGTCAAGCTGTTCCTGGGCTTTAACCGTCGCTTCGATCCCAACTTCCAGGGCCTGAAGGACCGGCTGACCAGCGGCGTTGTGGGCGCATTGGAGACCGTGCACATCACCAGCCATGACCCGGCCCCGCCGCCGGTCTCGTACGTGAAGGTCTCGGGCGGCCTGTTCAAGGACATGGCCATCCACGACTTCGACATGGCCCGCTGGCTGCTGGACGAACCGGTCGTGGAGGTGTTCGCCGCCGCCAGCTGCCTGGTCGATCCAGCCATCGGCGAGGCCGGCGACGTCGACACCGCCAAGATCCTGCTGCGCACCGCCTCGGGCAAGATCTGCGTGATCTCCAACAGCCGCCGCAGCGGCTACGGCTACGATCAGCGCATCGAGGCGTTCGGCGCCAAGGGCCTGGTGCGGGCCGACAATGTAACGGAAAGCACCGTGTCGGTGTGGGGCGAGGCCGGCGCGGCCAGCGACAGCTTCCAAAACTTCTTCCTCGATCGCTACGCAGAAGCCTATCGCCGCGAGATGGCGCACTTCGCGGGGATCCTGCGTGGGGATGAGCTGCCGTCGGTCGGCTATGTCGACGGCGTGGAGGCCCTGGCCCTGGCGGAGGCCGCCGGCCAGTCGGYGAAGACCGGACAGGTCGTGAAGCTGTAGGCGCCTTCCTTCTCCCCTTGCGGGAGAAGGTGTCGGCGCAGCCGACGGATGAGGGGTCGCACGAGCGAAAGCCGTGCGACCCCTTCTTCGTTTGACGTTTGAGAGGCCCCTCATCCGACCGCCTTCGGAGACCACCTTCTCCCGCAAGGGGAGAAGAAAAAAAGAAGGGCGGCCCTCGCGGACCGCCCTGCAGGTGCACCAAGATCGAGAGGGTCAGTTCTTCGCCGGGCTGGCCAGCTTGCCGCCGACGATCTTTTGGAAGGTCTCCAGCGGACACACCGTGGCGTCGCCCTTCACGCCGCATCCCGGGATCGGGAAGTACGAGAAGGCGGGCGGGTTGGCGGTGGTCAGCGGTCGCAGCTCGCGCAGCTGGTCCATGCTCTGCGCCGTGTAGAAGGCGCGGACGAAGGCGTGGCCGCCGCTGTCTTTCAGCAGCTCGAAGCCCATGGCGCCGCCGGGCGGCGGATCGTCCTGGGGATAGTCGGCGGCGGTGAAGTGGGCGCCGAAGAAGGCGCGCAGCGCGGCGATGTTGGTGTCGTGGCCGACCAGCAGGGTCAGGCGGCCCGTGTCGGCCTCGCCGTTCAGGGCCGACAGCACCCTCTTGGCGATCGGCGCGGCGTAGCGCTCGGCGATGTAGGGCGCGCCGACCTCGTAGTTGAACTTCACCGGGTGGAAGCGGAGCATGGCGTGGATGTCGGCCTTGGAGGCGCGGCCCCAGCCGACCTCGTTCATCGGCTTGCCCTCGACATACTCCAGCAGGACGGTCTGGCCTGCCGTAGAGGCGACCGACAAGGCGCCTTCCAGGTCCGGGCTGTCGCCCGTATTGCCCTTCAGCTCAGACGGACGCTTGGCGATGTCGCAGCCGGCCTTCGTCTGCTGATCGCAGCCCAACACGTGTTGCAGCACCGCGAAGTCCGCCGCATGCAAGCGCGCCTCGGCATGGACGCCCGGCTTCTGCCGCTGGGCGGCCTTCAACGCGATGTCGCCGTCGACGCCTTCGGCCGGATGGAAGACCGGATCGTTGTCTTCGGTCTCGGGATGGTCGACGACGATGCCGCAGCCGGGCTGCAGGCCTTCGACGAACGACTCGGCGGTCTTGATGGCCCGCGACTTGCCGCTGGCCCAGACCACGATCTCGCCCTTGGGCGCGCAGCCGGCGACGGGGATCAGCCCCCGCGAGGCCAGGAAGGTGCGGTTATAGACGCCCATCAATCGCGCGCCTTCGATCCCGTGCGGGGTCAGCTCGCCGAACGGCGTGGTCCAGGTCGACCACGGCTGGGCAGTCGTGCCTCGCGGCGTGGCGGGCGACTTGGTCGGCGGGCGGACGCTGTGGCGCATCAGCATGACCGTGCGGTCCAGCTTCAGGTCGCCGGTCGGGCCGCCGTTCGAGGCGGCGTTCGCCGGGGCCGCGATCATGGGCCCGGCGATCATCGCGGCCGTCATCAACGCGTATCGAAGTCTCGCCATAACGCCTCCCTCGCCGCTCACCTTCGGCGGCTTGACTGTTGACCGAGTTGTACGAACGGATATTCTATTTTGCAACTCGATTAGAATTTTCAGTGCATTTTTTTCAGACGGCTCGGTTTCGTCAGCGGGACGTCAGGGCGAGCGCTCTAGCTAGGTCGCACGATTTCAGATGCGACATCAGGGGGACCACATGATCCATCGCCGCACCACCTTCGCCGCCGCCAGCGCCTTGGCCCTGATGATCGCCGCGCCGGCCCTGGCCCAGACCGTCAAACCCCAGACCGTCAGCGTCGCCCCGGTCGGCGCGACGGTCGCGACCGCCGAGGGCGGCGCCAACGCCTCGGCCCTGCTCTACAACGCCGCCGATCCGACCCAAAGCGTCATCGCCGCGACCGGCGAGTTGGGCGGGTTGGAGGTCTACGGCCTGGACGGTCAGCGCCGCTCGGCCCTGCCCGGCGGCGAGACCTATGGCGTCGACGTGCGCGGCGACCTGATCGCCGTGCTGGACCGCAAGGACGGCCGCCTGCGCCTGTCGCGCTACGAGTTCGCCAGCGGAACCGCCGCCGGCCTCGACGCACGTCCTCTGACCCTGGGCTATGCCGGTGAAGGCCTGTGCCTGCACAAAAGCGCTCGCGACGGCGCGCTCTACGCCTTCACCTTGGGCGGCGAGGGCGAACTGGACCAGTGGCTGCTGTTCCAAGCCGCCGACGGCAAGTTGGACGGTCGCATCGTGCGCCGCCTGCACCTGTCGTCCGAAGCCAAGTACTGCGTCGCCGACGACGCCACCGGCACGCTCTATGTCGCCCAGCAGGCGGTCGGCATCTGGCGCTACGACGCCGATCCCGAGGCCGAGGCCGTGGCGACCGTGGTCGACATAAATCGCCTGGGCCGCATCAAGGGCGAKGTCGGCGGCCTGGCCGTCCTGAACGGCGGCCCGCAGGGCAACTACCTGGTGGCCGCCAACGCCGGCGGCGGCGACTACAACGTCTATGACCGCAACGCCGACGACCGCTTCCTGGGCGCGTTCCGCATTCAGGCGAACGGCGCGGACGTGCTGCAAGGTCCCTCCGGCCTGTTCGGTCTGCGCGCGCCTGTCGGGGCGGGCCTGCCAGCCGGCGTCTTGCTGGTCACCGACGATCGTAAGGCCGGCGCCAACACCCAGGTGCTGTCCTGGAAGGAGGTCGCCGCCGCCCTGAACGTCTCGCCCGGCGCCGACGCGCCGGTCGTCGCGGCCAGCAAGCTGGCCCTGGTCAAGGCGACGATGGAGACCCAGCCAGTCGAGCACGGCGGCGACGCGGCCGACGATCCGGCCATCTACGTCCACCCGACCGACCCGACCAAGAGCGCCGTCATCGCCACCGACAAGAAGGGCGGCATGCTGGTCTATGACTTGTCGGGCAAGCCGCTGCAGTACCTGCCCGACGGCAAGATGAACAATGTCGACCTGCGCCACGGTTTCAAGTTGGGCGGCAAGAGCGTCACCCTGGTCACGGCCAGCGACCGCACGCACAAGGCCATCGCGATCTACACGATCGATCCCGGCACCCGCCAACTGACCAGCGTCGCCGACGGCGTCCAGGCCACCGGCCTGTCGGACCCCTACGGCCTGTGCATGTATCGCAACCGCAAGGGCGCGACCTTCGTGTTCATCAGCGATCCCGATGGTCTGGTCCGGCAGTGGAAGCTGGTCGCAACGGCGGCCGGCAAGGTCCGCGCCGAAAAGGTGCGCGACGTGAAGTTCGACACCCAGACCGAGGGCTGCGTCGCCGACGACGAAACCGGCGCGCTTTATGTCGCCGAGGAGGACGTCGCGCTGTGGAAGCTGGGCGCCGAGCCGGCCACGGGAACGGCCCGCAAGGCCGTCGTCCGCGTCGCCGACAACCCCGCCCTGAAGGACGACCTGGAAGGCGTCGGCCTCTACGCCCAGGCCGGCGGCAAGGGCTATCTGGTGGTCTCCAGCCAGGGCAACAACAGCTACGCCCTGTTCCGGCGCGAGGGCGACAACGCCTATGTCGGCAGCTTCGCGGTGATCGCCGACGGCGCCAGCGGCATCGACGGGATCTCCGAGACCGACGGATTGGACGTCACCAGCGCCTCGCTGGGCGCGGGCCTGGAAGGCGGCGCCTTCATCGCCCAGGACGGCCGCAACGTCTCACCGCCCGAGAACCAGAACTTCAAGCTCGTGCCCTGGTCGGCGATCGCGCGGAAACTTGGGCTCGATTGAGCCGCACTATCGGCGTGATGGTCGAAAGCCGTCATGCCGATAGCCGACATGCGCCAGGAGCGGACCTTGGGGTCGCTCCTGGAAGCTGACCTTCATTTGCTCGCTCCAGGATTCGCCTCGCCGTCCTGGAAAGCCGCTTTCGTTCAAGCCAGCGACGCTTGATCATGGCTCCCTTGAACGCTTCGAACCTGAAGGAGGACCCGATGAAGATCGTCAGAACCGGTTCGGCCGCGTGGAGCGGCGGGATCAAGGACGGCAAGGGATCGATCTCGACCGAGAGCGGCGCCCTGCAAGCTTACCCCTACGGCTTTGCCAGCCGGTTCGAGGGGCAGCCCGGCTCCAATCCCGAAGAGCTGATCGCCGCGGCCCACTCGGCTTGCTTCACCATGGCACTGTCGCTGGTTCTTGGCGAGGCTGGACTACGTGCCGAGCAGATGGATACGTCCGCCAAGGTTACGCTCGAGCAAATCGATGGCGGCTATGCGATCACCGCCTCGCACCTCACCCTCAAGGCCAGGATCCCCGGCGCGGATCAGGAGACTTTCGGGAAGCTGGCCGCGGGCGCCAAGGCCAACTGCCCGGTCTCCAAGCTTCTGAAGGCCGAGATCACGCTCGACGCGGCCCTGGTCGATTAGGACCCGCGACCGCATCGGAGTGTCTGCGATGAGGAAGTCTTCGTGAGCCGATACAGCTTTCTGGATCTCGCCACCTCAGCGAGCGTGAGATCGGCGCAGGCCGAAATGGGCGTCGACCATCTGTGGACGCCCGGGGAAGTCGATCGACAGTTCGAGGCGTTCACCGACAACGAACAGGCCTTCATCGCCGCGCGCGACAGCTTCTACATGGCGACCGTGTCGGAAAACGGCTGGCCCTACGTACAGTATCGCGGAGGGCCGGCCGGCTTCCTGAAGGTCATCGACGAGACCACGCTGGCGTTCGCGGACTTCCGCGGGAATCGCCAGTACATCAGCGTCGGCAATCTGGACGCCAAAGACCGCGTGGCCCTGATCCTGGTCGACTACCCCCGGCGCGCCAGGCTGAAGATTCTCGCCCACGCCGAGCGTCTGACGCTTGATGAGGACCCCGCTCTGATGGCGCGGGTCTCAGATCCCAGCTACCGCGCCAAGCCGGAGAGGATCTTCCGACTGCGCCTGGCAGCGTTCGATTGGAACTGTCCCCAGCATATCATTCCCCGTTTCACCGAGGCCGAAATCGCCCGCGCCGTCCAGCCGCTGCACGAGAAGCTGGAGGCGCTGGAGATCGAGAACCGCGCGCTGCGGGAACGTCTCGAGCAGACGGAGCGCTGATCGCGTACGAGGGTCGCCCTGGTCGGGGCGGCCCCCACGCCGCTAGACGGCGGCCTTGGCCGCGGCCTGCGCCGTTTGGAAGCTTTCCATGACCGCCGCGTAGTTCGGCGCCGCCAACCCGTAGAGCTTGGCAAGCTCCGCGGCTTCGGGACGCGCCCAGGTGCGATGCATCTCGCTGAGCAGCGCGTTGGTCGATGTCGGCTTGACCCCGCCCTGCACGAAACGGGCTAGGCTCGTGCGCGAGGCCATTTCGCTGGGATCGCCGGAGGCGTCGACCACAGCGTAGACCTCGTAACCGGCCGCACAGGCGTCCAGGGCCGGGAACATCACGCAGACGCTGGTCCAGACGCCAGCCATGATCAGGGTCTTGCGGCCGGTGGCTTGCACCTTGGCGACAAAGTCGCCGTTGTCCCAGGCGTTCACCTCGCCCTTGCGCGGCACATAGACGGCGTGCGGCGCCAGCTGATGGATTTCGGGCATCAGCGGGCCGTTCGAGCCGGTGGGTTCGGAGGCGGTCGTGATCACCGGGATGTTCAGCAGGCTCGCCAGTCTGGCGATCATTTGGACATTGCGGCGAAGGTCCGCCACAGGGATGTCCTTGACGGTCTGGAACAGGCCCGACTGGTGGTCCAGCAGCAGGATCACCGCGTCGGCGGGGTCCAGGAGCGCGGCACCGCCGCCGGTGGGCAGGACGCTCGATTTTGGCTTCGGCGACGTCGTCATCGGATTTCCTCAAGATTTTCAGCGCACAGATCGGCGCCGCTGAGGGCGCTCCACGCCAGCGGATAATCTTTCATCCAGACCGTCAAAGCGAGTAAAGCGTCGTAAATTCCTGCGAAAGAAATGAAATAGAAGACTCAGATCAATTTACGTCTTTTCAAACGAATTCACTTCATCCCCTCATTGGCAGTAGAGCGTACATGATGACCAATATTTACTACACCTAACCCCCACAATGATCTTCAATGGACTATCCATCCGGCCAGCGCCCACCTCGGGCTCGGCTGCACGATGGAGAACACAATGAAGCGCGCCCTAGTAGGAATGATCGCGGCCTTGGCCGCCTCCGCAGCCACTGGCGCGGCCCTCGCCGCCGAGAAGCCGGTTTCGATCGTGCTGGTGCACGGCGCCTTCGTCGATGCGTCGGGCTGGCGTCCGGTCTACGAGCTTCTGTCGAAGAAGGGCTACCAAGTCCTCATTGTCCAGAACCCGACGATCACCCTGGAGGGCGACGCCACGGCGACCCGGGAAGCCATTGCCCAGGCCCGGCACCCAGTGATCCTGGTCGGCCATTCCTACGGCGGGGCGGTGATCACAGAGGCCGGCGCCGATCCCAAGGTCAAGAGCCTGGTCTATCTCGCCGCCTTCGCGCCCGACGCCGGCGAGTCAGTGCTGCAGCTGGCCAGCACGCCGGTTCCGGGCGCGCCTCCCGCGCCCCTGCTGCCGCCCAAGGACGGCTTCATTCAGATCGATCCAGCGAAGTTCGCGGCGGCCTTCGCCGCCGACGTCGATCCGGCGGTCGCTCGCTTCATGGCCGCGTCCCAGGTGCCATGGGGACTCGGCGCCGTGGGGGCCAAGATCAGCGCGCCGGCCTGGAGGGCCAAGCCCAGCTACTATCTGCTGACGACCCAAGATCTGATGATCCCGCCCGCCGCCCAGCGCGCCATGGCGGTGCGGGCCAGGGCCACGCTCGTCGAAACGACCAGTAGCCACGCGGTGATGCTCTCCAAGCCCGGCTACGTAGCCGACTTTATCGCGATGGCGGCCGACGCAAGCCGGTAGTCGCGCCGCTCGCCGATCTCGGCGCGCCCAAGAGCGCGGCGAGGCCCTTCAACCCTGAAAACCCCAGCCCCGAAAGACCAAGGAGATCCTATGACTCGACTGCTCACGTCCCTGGCGCTCGCCGCCGTCACCCTGACGGCCGCGCCCCACGCCGTGGCCGCCCCGGCCCAAAAGGCCGCGGTCACGCGCCCCGCACCCCCGGTGATCCACTACCGAACGACTACGATCGACGGCGTGAAGGTGTTCTATCGCGAAGCCGGTCCGGCCGACGGCCCAGTGGTGTTGCTGCTGCACGGCTTTCCCACGTCGTCGCACATGTTCCGCAACCTGATCCCGCTGCTGGCCGACAAGTACCGCGTCATCGCACCGGACTATCCGGGCTACGGTCAGAGCGACGCGCCGGACCCGGCCAAGTTCGCCTACACTTTCGCCAACCAAGCCGACATCGTCGACAAGCTGGCGACCCAGCTGGGCGCCAAGCGCTACACCCTCTACGTCATGGATTACGGCGCCCCGATCGGCTACCGCCTGGCGCTGAAGCATCCCGAACGGGTCAGCGGCCTGATCGTCCAGAACGGCAACGCCTATGACGAGGGCCTGCAGTCGCCGTTCTGGGATCCGATCAAGGTCTACTGGAAGGATCGCTCGCAGAAGAACCGCGACGCCCTGAATAACCTAGTCACGCTGGACATCACCAAGTTCCAGTACACCGACGGCATGGGCGACGTGGCGCGCATCAGCCCCGACAACTGGGTCCACGACCAGGCGCTGCTCGATCGGCCGGGCAACCGCGACATCCAGCTGGACATGCTCGGAGACTACGGCTCCAACGTGCCGTTCTATCCGGACTTCCAGAAGTTCTTCCGTGATCGTCAGCCGCCGACACTGATCGTATGGGGCAAGAACGATAAGATCTTCCCCGAGGAAGGCGCTCACCCCTATCTGCGCGACCTGCCCAAGGCTGAGATCCACATCCTCGACAGCGGCCACTTCGCGCTGGAGGACCGCCTCGACGTCATGGCGCCGCTGATCCACGACTTCCTGGACCGCAAGGTCGCCAAATAGGCTTGGTGGCTAAGCGTTCGATGTCCGCGACGCTCACCGCGTCGCGGACATCATACGTTGGGGCTGAGCGAAAACGCCCTCGATCCACACCTCGTCACGGGCGGTCAGCTCAATGCACAGAATGCGGCGCGGCGTCGCCGATGCCGCGCCCACCTCCGCCTCGCCGGGCATGTCGATAACCACGGAGCGCATTGCCTGGGTCAACAACGCGACGATATCTTGGAAGCGACCTTCCAGCGGCCCGACAGCTGCGTGTCGGGCCTCGTCGACCAGCGCTTGGCGCCCCATGCTCGCCAGGGCCGTCGACGCGTCGCGACACTCGACGGGCGCGATAAACCGATAGCCTCGGCCGTTCACGGTGGCGATGTACTGGGCCAGGTCGGCGTCGTCGTCGAGCGCACGGCGCAAGGCGGCGATATGGACCTTGAGATTTCCCTCGACGACCGTGGTGCTGGGCCAGGCCTCTTCGAGCAGTTCGCGCTTGCTGAGCACTTCGCCGGGGCGCTGAACGAAAGCGGTCAGCAGATCCAGGGCCCGGCACCCGATCCTAACGGCCTGGCCGTTTTTCAGCAGTAGTTGGCGCCGCGGGATGAAGAGATATTCGCCGAAAGCGAAGCTGGGAGCGTGGGTCATGAGCACGCGGCTCCGTTCGGCAGATCCACGCCGCCCGCATCGCGGCGGTGGCGAATTGATTTCCAAAGGTTCAACAAGCCACCCTCCTCTGATTGTGCATCGAGGCTAGGGTGTCGTGTCGGACGGGTTCAATTCGTCCATGGTCGCGCTTCTCTCTCCGTAGGACGCGTCCTGCTCGACGTTCGTCTAGCTGGGCCTAGCGCCTTGCATCACCTTGGCCGCTCTGGCGCCTTGGCACGACGTGTCGACGCGAACCCGCAGCGCGCGCCATCGTGCTGACGACCAATCACTTTCCGCCCTAACCTATCGTCGAGTACGGCTAGACCTTGGTTGAGATGGAACGCGAACTTCGATTTCGTTAGGTTGAACTGCGTGGGAGAGACAGGCCAGGGCTCCTTTGCGGCGCCCTCGCACGTCATGCCCCAGATCACCGAAAGATCAGACTCTGGAACAGCTCCATCGCGACATCGAGCGCCTGAGCCATCTGCCCGAAACCTGGAAGGGACTTGATCCCACTTCCATCGCGGAAAGCGTGCTCGACACCTTGCTCGACATGCTCGCCCTGGATTTCGTGGGCCTGCGATTCAACGACACCACGCACGTCTTCCTGCGCGTGGCTCCAGCGTTCGGCGAGACATGCCAGCCTGAAGACATCCGCGCCGCCTTGGAAAGCGGATCCGCCATCGAGACGTCCGGGGCCAGGCAGACGATCGGCGGCGAGGCGATGTCGGTCGTCCAATGCCCGTTGGGCGGAAACGCCAGCATTGGTGTGATCCTGGCCGGCGCGCGCCGCGCCGCCTTCCCGGATCGGATGGAGCTTTCGAAGCTCAAGCTCGCCGCGTCACAGGCCGGCCTGGCGTGCCGCGAGATGCGTGAACTGAGCGACCGGCGGCCGCCCGCGGACTTTCGCGACAAGCCCCTTTCCGAGGCGGCCTTGGCGGAAAGCGAATGGCGGCTTCATCTGACCATCAACACCATCCCGACCATGGCCTGGTCGACGACGGCGGACGGACTGATCGACTTCTGTAATCAGAATTTCGTCGACTATGTCGGATGGACGGCCGAGGAGATCGGCGGCCAGGGCTTCTGGCCGATCTTCCACCCAGACGACACCGCTCACCTGCTGGCTTCGTGGCAGGAGATCATGGCCACCAAGCGTCCCCGCGATGTCGAGGGCCGCATCCGGCGCGCCGATGGCGAGTACCGCTGGTTCGTGCTGCGGCAGAACCCGCTGTTCGACGCGGATGGCAACGTCATCAAGTGGTACGGAGCGGGTACGGACATCGAGGATCGCAAGCGCGCCGAGACAGCGCTCAAGGAGACCCAGGCCGCCCTGCTAGCGAGCGAGCAGAACCTCAACCTGATCATCAATTCGCTGCCGGTCCTGGTCTGGTCCGCACGGCCCGACGGCAGCGCCGATTTCATCAATCAAAGCTGGCGTGAGTACGCCGGAGAACCGGCCGACAAGATCCTGGAATGGGGCTTCCTGGATCTCTATCACCCCGACGACGTGGCGGGCATGGTCGAGATCTGGACACGGGATCTGGCCCACAGCGACCAGACCTCGCTGAAGGGGCGCATCCGCGGCGCCGACGGCCAGTACCGCTGGTTCTATTTCGCGGGCCGTAAGCTCACCGACGCCAACGGCGTCGTGCGATGGTTCGGCTGCAACATCGACATCGAGGATCTGCAGCGGGCTGAGGACGCACTGCGGGCCAGCGAGGCGGCCCTGCGCGAGAGCGAGCGGGCGCTGAGCCTGATGCTCGACACTATCCCCGGCATGGCTTGGTCGACCACGGCCGAAGGCTACGCCGACATGTTCAACAAGCAGTTCATCGATTTTATCGGGCTGCCCGCTGAAGAGCTGGCGGGAACGGGGTTCCTGGCGCAGTTCCATCCCGACGACGTCGACCGAATGGTGGCCGAATGGCAGGTCATGATGGCCTCCAAGGCCGGCGGCGACATCGAGGGCCGGTCACGTCGGGCCGATGGCGAGTATCGCTGGCTGATCTGCCGCTGCAGCCCTTTGCTGAACGCCGACGGAGAGGTCGTACGCTGGTATGGCGTCAACCTAGACATTGAGGATCGCAAATGCGCCGAGGCCGCGGTGGTGGCGAGCGAGCGCAATGTCAGCCTTATCCTGGATTCGCTTCCGGTCCTGATCTGGTCCGCCCAAGCCGGCGGCAGCGCCGACTTCGTGAACCAGAGGTACTTGGACTTCGTCGGTCTTCCCGCCGAAGAGGTCCTGGACTTCGGCTTCGCCAACGTGATCCACCCCGACGACGTGGACAGCTTGATGGAGGCCTGGCTCCAGGCTCAAGACAAGGACACCTCGCTCGCACAGGCTCGGATCCGGCGGTTCGACGGAGAGTATCGATGGTTCTATTTCGCCGGCCAGAAGTTTGCCGACGCGAACGGAACCGTTCGGTGGTTCGGGGTCGATCTGGATATCGAGGACCTCAAGCGCACCGAGGAGGCCCTCAAGGCCAGCGAGGCGGCGCTACGGCAAAGCGAGCAGGCGCTAAGCCTTACGATCAGCACCATCCCCGCCATGGTCTGGTCGACAAGACCCGATGGCATGCTGGATTCGTGGAACCAACCCTTCCTGGATTTTGCGGGCGTCGCCTTCGAGGAGATCGAGGGCGAAGGCTACTATCGGCTTTTTCATCCCGAAGACGTGGAGCATCTGCGCTCCGTCTGGGACGAGATCGTCGTTTCAAAGCGGCCTAGGGAGGCGGAAGGCCGCATGAGGGGCCGCGATGGCGAATACAGGTGGTTCACACTTCGCCAAAGCCCGCTGTTGGACAACGATGGAAACGTTCTCAAATGGTACGGCATCGTTGTCGATATTGAGGACAGAAAGCGAGCAGAGGAGGCTTTGCGCGCCAGCGAGGCCGCGCTTCGGGGCAACGAGCGCCGGCTTGAGCACATCATCAATGCGGTCCCCGGCCTTGTCTGGTCGGCCGACGCGGACGGCGCCATCACGTTCCTGAGCCAGCAGTATCTCGATTACATCGGCCAGGGGGCCGAGCCGGCGCTGTCCGGCGGATGGATGAGCGCGATCCATCCCGAAGACGTCGCGGGACTGCTTGGCGCATGGGAGTCCGCCATGGCCCGGGGTGTCGCGAACGAGCACGAGGCACGCCTACGGAGGGCGGACGGCAGCTATCGCTGGATGCTCTTTCGAGCGAGCCCCTCCTTCGACGACGCAGGACAGCTCACCGAATGGTTTGGCGTCAATATCGACATCGAAGACAGGAAGGATGCGCAGGACGCGCTGCGCGACAGCGAGGCGGCGCTCCGCGACAGCGAGCGCCATCTGCAACAGATCCTCTCGTCGATCCCCGGCTTGACGTGGTCGTCCGAAGGGAACGGAGCTACGACATTCTGGAGCCAGCAGTACCTCGACTACGCGGGCGCGCAGCTCGAAGACGTCCTGGGTTATGGCTTCGCCAACTACATACATCCCGATGACCGAGACCCGATCATGGAGTTGTGGGGCCAGATCATCGCCGCTGGAACGCCTGGAGAAGCCGAGCTGCGCCTGCTGCGGGCGGACGGCCAATATCGCTGGTTCCTGATCCGGGCGTGCCCGTTCTTCGACAGCGCCGGCAACCTCACACAATGGTTCGGCGTCAATGTCGACATCGAAAACCGCAAACGGGCGGAGGAGAACCTCCGGCAAAGCCAGAATGAACTGGCCCATATGACGCGGATGACGACCATGGGTGAACTCGCGGTGTCGATCGCCCACGAGGTCAATCAGCCATTGATGGCGGTCGTCACCAATGCCGGGGCGTGCTTGCGCTGGCTGAACGCAGATGCGCCGGATCTCGCCATGGCGCGTCAGGCCGCCGAACGCATCGTGCGCGATGGGCATCGGGCGGGCGACATCATCACCAGCCTGCGTAATCTGGCGCGCAAATCCGCGCCGCGTTTGGACCGGGTGCGCCTGGACGAGGTCATTCCCGTAGTGCTTGACCTGCTGCAGGGCGAATTCAGGCGCCACGGCGTTGTCGCAAAAGCTCAGCTTGGCGATTTCGGCATCGCCATCCGAGGCGATAGCACCCAGTTGCAGCAGGTCGTGCTGAATCTGGTCATGAACGCCGTCGAGGCTATGGCTGCCGCAGCCGAGAGCCCGCGAAGCCTGACCGTGCGCGCCGAGATCCGCGACGGCGACGCGATGGTGACGGTCACGGACACAGGACCGGGTCTGGTGACCGATGACCCCGAACGCCTATTCGAGGCCTTCTTCAGCACCAAGGCCGAGGGGATCGGCATGGGACTTTCAATCTGCCGCTCGATCATCGAAGCCCACGGGGGCAGGATCTGGGCGTGCAACAACGGGTCGCGTGGCAGCGTGTTCAGTTTCACCCTGCCCTTGGCGGAAGGATACGGCGTTGATGTTTCCAACGGCTAAGGACGGCGAGGGCGAGCGCGTCGTCGCCGTCATCGACGACGATGAAAGCGTTCGCGAAGCCCTGCGCGGCCTCTTCCAATCCGTGGGGCTGGTGACCGAAATCTACGGGTCCGTGCAGGGGTTTCTGGATTCCGGCCAGATGGAACGGGCAGGTTGCATCGTTCTGGACATTCGGCTGCCGGGTCGCAGCGGTCTGGAGTTCCAGGAAGCTCTGGCCAGAAGCGGCGCACCCCAGTCGGTCGTACTGATCAGCGGCCATGTCGACGTCCAGATGGCGGTTCGGGCGATGAMGGCCGGCGCGGTGGACGTGCTGACCAAGCCAGTGCGCGAACAGGATCTTCTGGAGGCCGTGAACAGGGCCTTGGCCTCGGACCGGCAACGCCGGGAAGAGGCCAAGGGCGACCAGGTGCTCCGCGCCCGTCACCAGACCCTTTCCGAACGTGAGCGGCAGGTTTTCGCCTTGGTGGCGGCCGGCTTGCTGAACAAGCAGGTCGCCGACCGCGTCGCGATCACCGAAGCCACGGTGAAGCTTCACCGCAGCCAGGTCATGAAGAAAATGGGGGCAGAGTCCTTAGCCGATCTGGTGCGGATGGCCGATCGGCTGGCCAGGGCCGAGGCAAGCCCGCAGCTCTGAGCCCGTGGTCTCGCCGGCGAGGCCTCACGCCTCGTTCATGAAGCCGCGCAGCAGGGCGTTATACTGCCCCGGCTTCTCGTTCATCGTCAGGTGCGAGCATCCGGTCATCACCGCCAGGCGCGCCTTGCCAGCGATCCCGTCGCGAAGGGTCTCGTGGCAATCGAGAGTGATCTCGTCGAATTCGCCGGTGGTGATCAGCGTCTTCTGGGTGATCGCCTTGAGGTCTCTACGACGATCCCAGTCCTTGATCTTGCCGACGATGGTGAACTCGTTGGGACCGTTGAGCACGCGATAGGCCGGCGACTTCGAAAGCGCCTCCAGCGTCGCCAGCACCTCCCGGCTAGGCGGAACCCGCAGGACGAAGGTGTCGTAGAACTTCTGGACGAGCTCGGCATATTCGGGCGTGGCTGTCTTGCCCGCCTTTTCCAGGGCGTGGATCTTGTCGCTCCAGCCCTCAGGCATGGTGGCGAACAGTCGATCAAAACCAGCCATGACCTGCGGAATGCTGGCCATGGCGCCGCTCAGGATCAGGCGGTCGACGCCCCTGCCCCGCCCTTGGCAAAGATACTCGATGGCCAGCAACGCACCCCACGAGTGGCCGAGCAGAACCACCCGGTCCAGACCCAGGGCCGCGCGCACGGCGTCCAATTCATCGACCGAGCGCTGGATCGAGTAGACGCTATCGTCTCCCGGCGCGTCCGCCCGGCCGCAGCCCAATTGATCGTAAAAGATCACCGGACGTTCGTCGGCCAGGGCCTGTAGCGGCAGCAGATAATTGTGCGACGATCCGGGACCGCCGTGCAGCGTCAGCAACGGCGTCTTGCCGCCCGATCCGAACTTTCGCCAAAAGATCCTACCGCCGGGCACGGTGGCGTAGCCCTCGGTCTGGAGCGCGGCGGAGAAGGCGGCGGCCGAAGTCGCCATGGCGGCGCCCAACATTTTAGCGCCCGATCGCAAGGCGCGCCGACGGGTCCAGTTGCTGGTGGTCATGGTCGATACTCCGGAAGATGACTGAAGGGGCTCCCCGCGCCTGAACAGCGTCTAGCGCGTGCGCGCCGGCGCCACGAGAAAGCGAAATGAAGCTCAAGATTTCCAGGAAGGGGCCTGCCGTCCGCGCCGCCCGGGCGGCCGGCTAGGCCGACAATCGACTCCCGGCGGCTTGGCGCCGCCACCGTCCCGGTGTGCACCCCATGAGATTGCCGAACGTCCGCGTAAAGTGCGCCTGATCGGCAAAGCCGCAGGCCAAGGCTATCTCACAAAGCTTGCCGGCGCCGCCGACCAAGAGGCCGCGCGCGCGTTCGACGCGCCGAGCCGCCACGAATCTGGAGAATGTGACGCCAAAGGACTGGCGAAACCGTCTGGAGAAGTAGCCAGGGCTGAGACGAGCATGAGCCGCCGCCGCCCTCGGCGACATCGCGCCGTGCAGGTCCGCGTCGACATAGTCACGGACCCGTTTGACCTGCCATGGGAGCAGACCTGCCCAGCGCTCGTTTTGCGCGCTCGCCGGCGGGTCTTGCCTGATCTGCCGGCCACGGCCGTCGCCGAAGACATCCACGCCCGAATCGAGGCGCGCGCGGGCGGTTGGCATGAAAGTCATCAGGCCCGGAGGGCGCGCGGGCATGCTCGCTGGGCGCATTGTTGAAAGGCTTTGGGCATACTGCATGGGTCGTCTCCACCATGATGATTTCACCCGGCAGCCTAGGAGAGACGCGCAAAGTCGTGTCGTTAAGCGCAGTAAAGCCCCGTCAAGTTTGATATTCGGCGGCCTCGCTGCAGGTTTCGCCTCGACCATGCCAGTGAAGACGGTTCGACTTGGTCATGCTGTTCGACCCGTGGCTTAAGCCGTCGTCAAAAGCGGTACTGCATGATCGCCATCACGAAGTCGCCGTCGCGACCGCCGGCGGCCTTGAACGCAGCGGTGGCCAAGACGGCGGCGAGAGCGATCGCGATCGGGTTCATGACCGCTCGCCCCGGACGGCGTGAAGGACCGCCAGCACCGCCACCACGACAACACCCATCGCAAGGCTCCAGGCGCCGGCGACCAGCACCCCGACCGCGCCGCCCATGGCGCCGAGCGCGAAGGCGGCGACCGGCGGCCAGGTCTTGCGGATCCGCGCCTTCAGCGCCTCGTCCGGGCGGCCGCGGGCGATGGCGAGATCGACCAGGTCGATAGCGATCTGGGTGACGTTGCCGGTCATCATGGTGGTCGGCGCCAGATGGGCGAAGACGACACGCGCGCCGACGTTCTGCACCGCCATGGCGACCACCCCCGTCAATCCGGCCAGCATGACCGGCGGCGCGTTGGCGCTGGCGGCGGGCAGCGCCCACACGGTCAGCAGCATAAAGGCCAGCAGCAGAGCCGCCTGCAGGGCCAGGACCAGAACCTCGCAAGGCTGGCCTCGGGTGTTGCGCCAGCGGATCAGCGCATAGGTGGCGGCCACCGCGCCGATGAACACCGGCAGGGCCAGAAGCTTGGTGGCGAGCCCGCCGGCGTCGCCCGCCAGACCCACGCCCAGCATGACGATATTGCCGGTGGCGTGTGCGACGAACAGACCGAACAACAAAACGAAGCCGATCACGTCGACATAGCCCCCGACGAAGGCCATGCCCACACCGGTCAAACCGGCAAGGTGGGTCTCCTTGGTCAGGAACGGGCGCGGGCTCATGCGACACGCTCCTTCTCGATGAAAGCCGCCGCCAGCATGAAGCCGCCGATCAGGCCGATGTGCTCCAGGAAGGTGTTCAGGGCGTGGAAGCGCTCGGCCGGGTCTTCAACCGTCCAATAGGGATGGGCGATCAGGGTGGCCAAGCCGGTGAAGACGCCCAGGGCGCCGGCCGCTAGCCAGCCCAGCCGACCCAGGATCAGCAGAACCGAGCCGCCCAGCTGGACGATGATCGTCAAGGCCRCGACCAGACCGGCGGGCTTGAGGCCGAAATGGGCGGCCTCGCCCAGCGCATCGGGCAGATGGGTCAACTTGTAGAGGCCGGCGAACCAATAGGGCGTGGTGAGGACGGCGCGCGCGATGGGTCCAAAGGCCGGGCCGCGCAGCAGGGCGGCGATGGGTTGGGGCGTGGTCATGATCACACCGCCCAGCAGCCGCAGCCCATGGCGCCCCAGAACGAGCGCGCATCGGCGGCCGGGGCTTGCCGGGTATAGGCCGACGCGTGGTCGTGGCCGTGGACATTGCAGCCGCTGGCGCAGCCGCAGGCCGAGGCCAGGGCGCGGGCGTGACCGCGCGAGCGCTCCTGGTAGCCGCCGAAGGTGCGCACCGGCGACCAGTCGGGCATCGGCGGCGGCAGGCTGGGCGCCAGCTTGTCATACTCGCCCTGGCCATGGACCACCTTGCCGCCCAGCAGGGTCAGGACCGCCGACAGGTGCGGGATCTCCTCCTCGGGCACGGTCATGTAGTCGTCGGCCAGCACCGCCAAGTCCGCCAGTTGGCCAACGGCGATCTGGCCCTTCTTGCCTTCCTCGTTGGAGAACCAGGTGTTGGCCGTGGTCCACAGGCGCAAGGCCTCCTCGCGGTCCAGGCGGTTGGCCAGAGGATAGAGGCGCGTGCCGCCCACCGTCTTGCCGGTCACCAGCCAGTTCAAGGAGACCCAAGGATTATAGCTGGCCACGCGGGTGGCATCGGTGCCGGCCCCCACCGGGACGCCGGCCTTCAGCATCTTGTTGATCGGCGGCGTCGCCTCGGCGGCCTTGGCCCCATAGCGGTCGATGAAGTACTCGCCTTGGAAGGCCATGCGGTGCTGCACGGCGATGCCGCCGCCCAGGGCCGCGATGCGGTCAATGTTGCGGTCGCTGATGGTCTCGGCGTGGTCGAAGAACCAGTGCAGCCCGTCGAAGGGCATGTCCTTGTTGACCTTCTCGTAGACGTCCAGCGCCCGGTCGATGGTCTGGTCGTAGGTGGCGTGCAGCCGCCAGGGCCAACGGTTCTCGACCAGATGGCGGATCACCGGCTCCAGGTCTGTTTCCATATTGGCCGGCATCTCAGGCCGCTCGACGCGGAAGTCCTCGAAGTCCGCGGCGCTGTAGACCAGCATCTCGCCCGCGCCGTTGTGGCGGTACTTGTCGTCGCCCTGGCCCGGCTTGACCTGCTTGGACCACGACTGGAAGTCCGACAACTCGGCCTTCGGCTTCTGGGTGAACAGGTTGTAGCTGATGCGCAGGGTCAGCTGGTCGTCTGCATGCAGCTTTTCGACGATCTCGTAGTCGTCGGGATAGTTCTGGAAGCCGCCGCCGGCGTCGATCACGCCGGTCACGCCCAGGCGGTTCATCTCGCGCATGAAATGGCGGGTCGAGTTCAGCTGATACTCGGGCGGCAGCTTGGGGCCCTTGGCGAGGGTGGCGTAGAGAATCGTCGCATTGGGCTGGGCCAGCAGCAGGCCGGTGGGCTCGCCCGAAGCGTCGCGCTGGATCTCGCCGCCGGGCGGGTTGGGCGTGTCCTTGGTGTAGCCGACGGCCCGCAGGGCGGCGCGGTTCAGCAGGGCGCGGTCGTAGAGGTGGAGGATGAACACCGGCGTCTCGGGCGCGGCGGCGTTGATCTCGTCCAAGGTCGGCAGGCGCTTTTCCACGAACTGGTGCTCGGTGAAGCCGCCGACCACGCGCACCCACTGCGGTGGCGGCGTATTGGCGGCCTGCTTCTTCAGCATGGCCATGGCGTCGGCCAGGGTCGGCACGCCGTCCCAGCGTAGTTCCATGTTGTAGTTCAGCCCGCCGCGGATGATGTGCATGTGGCTGTCGATCAGCCCGGGGATCACGCGGCGACCCTTCAGGTCGATGATCGTCGGGTTCGGGCCGGCGGCGGCGCGGACCTCGCCCTCCTCGCCGACGGCGACGAACTTGCCATCCCGGACCAGGGCGGCGTCGGCACGCGGATTGCTACGATCAAGGGTCGTGAACTTGCCGTTGATGAGGAGCAGGTCGGACATGGGGCGCCTTTCAGCGAAAGCGGAACTGGAAAGAAAGGCCGCGCCGAGGGCGACGGCTTGGCGGCGATCGAGCGGGCTCATGCCTGGGTCTTCGGCGGTTGCGGTTCTGACCCGGCGGCTGCGACGCCTTGAGGACCCAGAACCCGACCCGCGCAGTCGGGGGTCTTGAGGTAGGCGACGACCGGCGCCTTGGTCACCAGTCGCTTGACGATCGGGACGACCTGCTCGCCCAGCAGCATGCCAAGCAGGCCCAGCAGCGCGATGGCCGGCGGCGCGGGCGAGCGAACATTGAGCAGGGAATAGATCACGCCTACGAGCAGCCCGGCGCCGAGCGAGAGGAGGTAGGGTTTCATGACGGGGCTCCAAAACGAGGGCGGCTTGGCGCCGCCCCCATCGCTATCGGGTCAGGCGGCGGCCGCGTCTTGTTCAGAAGCGTTGAACATCGTCTTGGCGTAGGTGATGCCAAGGCCGTAGGCGCCGCCCCGTTCGCGGGCGATCCCGGTGGTCAGGTCGTAGGTCTCGCCGCGCGCCCAGTCGCGCTGCAGCTCCAGCAGATATTGCAGCGACGTGATCGGCTGGGCGCCGGCCTGGATCATGCGCGAGACCGCGCGCTCATGCGCCTCGGTGGAGACATCGCCGCTGGCGTCGGTGATCACATAGACCTCGAAGCCCTGGTCCAGAGCCGAGAGCGCGGGGCCGACGATGCAGACCGAGGTCCACAGGCCGGCCAGGACGATCCGCGACTTGCCGATGGCGTTGACCTCGGCGATCACCGCCTCGTCCTCCCAGGTGTTCATCGACGTGCGATCCAGCAGGACCTTGCCGGGGAAAGGCGCGGTGACCTCCGAGAACATCGGCCCGGAGAAGCTCTTCTCGGCGACAGTGGTCAGGATGGTCGAAACGCCGAAACCGGCGGCGGCGCTTGCGACCAGACCGGCGTTGTTGCGCAGCTCCGTCGCCGAAATCGACTTGGTCGCGAAGGCCATCTGCGACTGGTAGTCGATCATGATCAGGGTGTGGTCGGCGGCGTTCAGCAGGCGAGCGCCCGGGGTCGCAGTGGCTTGGGTCATGGCTGGGTCCTTCGATGCTTGGAGGACCGCTCCCCGGCCGCCCCGTTGTTTTGACAAGGACACTTTGACCGCGAGGCATCGCCACATAAATGGAAAGTATCGAAATCTATCGTTTCTAAATTCTCACCCAATGAAGCGCCGCGGCAGCCACGAGACGGCTGAACCGTTCACAGCGCGGCGTTCTTTTTTTATCAGAATCTCAAGCCGCAGTCGGCTGCGCCACGTCGGTCCAAGGCACGCCCATCTCAAAGGGTGCATGCACGCGAGGAAAGCCGACGTCGCCCAAGTCGGCTTACAGCCGGCGGAGGTCGGTAGAGGGCGCGAAACGCCCTCTACCGCATTGTTTTAGGTCAGAGCGCCGCCGTCGACATTCAGGATCGTCCCGGTGATATGACGCGCGGCGGGCGAGGCCAGGAACGCGACCGCGGCGGCCACATCCTCAGGCTTGCCGTAGCGGCCAAGCGGCATCAGCGAGCGCTGGAAATCGGAGAACTCACCGTCGGCTGGGTTCATGTCGGTGTCGGTCGAGCCCGGTTGCACCAGGTTCACGGTGATGTCGCGCGGACCAAGTTCACGGGCGAGGCCCCGGTTGAACGACTGCAGCGCTGACTTGGTCATGTAATAGGCCGAGCCCGCATCGCCCACGATGCGGTCGGCGCCCGCCGAGCCGATGGTGATGACGCGACCGCCGGCCTTCAGGTGTGGAATCGCCGCCTGGGCCGCGAAGATCGGCGAGCGCACGTTCACCGCCAGCAAGGCGTCGACGTCCTCCTGGCTGATCTCGGCGAAGGGCGCGTACCGGGCGATGGCGGCGTTGTTGACCAGAATATCGAGACCGCCGAGCGCGGCGACCGCCGCTTCCACCGACTGCTTCACCGCCGCGACGTCGGCGCTGTCAGCCTTGATGGCGACGGCTTTGCGGCCCTTGGCCTCTATGCGCCTCACGACGTCCGCAGCCTTATCGGCGGCGCGTTCGTAGGTGATCGCGACGTCCGCCCCCTGTTCGGCCAGTTCCAGGGCGATTGCGGCCCCGATGCCTCGGGAAGCGCCCGTCACCAGGGCGCGCTTGCCAGCCAAATTCGTCATGTCGGTCCGGAGTCCATTTCTAGAGTGATCGATACACAAATAGTGGGAAGGTTGCCGGGCCGGTTCAAGGGACTTATCTAGCGATCGATGCAGAATTCAGGACGAGATCCGGAAAGCGGTGCAATGTCCGGGCGGGGGCGCGGTCGACCGCGTGCGTTCGACCGCGAGGCAGCGCTGGCGCAGGCGACGCGGCTGTTCTGGGAGAAGGGCTATGAGGCCACGTCCATCTCCGACCTGATCGCAGCGATGGGGATCGGTGCGCCCAGCCTTTACGCGGCGTTCGGCTCGAAGGAAGCGCTGTATGGCGCAGCGCTCGACTATTACCGTCGGACTTACGACGAGATGGGCTGGGGCGGGTTTCGGGCCGGCGCAACGGCGCGCGAGGCCGTGGCGGCGTGGCTGCTGGACTCCGCCGCCGCTTTGACCGGTTCGCTGTGCGACATGCCCCGGGGCTGCATGGTGACTTTGTCGATGGTCGGCGACGAAGACCACGCTGGTCTGGGCGAGACGGTTCGCGCGGCGCGCCTCGGCAGCCTTGAGCGGCTCAAGGCGCGATTGAGCCAAGGTGTCGCGGACGGCGAGCTTCAGGCCGGAACCGACGTTCACGCCCTCGCCCGCTTTGTTCAGACCGTCCAGAGCGGGATGTCGATCCTGGCGCGGGACGGAGCGACGCGGGAGGAGCTGGAGACCGTGGCCCGGGTCGCAATGCTGAGCTTCCCCGCGCGCGAAGACCAAAACTCGTAAGCGTCGATGGCGCGTAAGGCGCGACTAGCGCCATAAGCGGACTCTGGGCTAACGCCAGAAACACGACCTTCCGCCGGGCCCTATCATCAGCGGGACTCGGTTCAGGCAGCGCGGATATCAGTTTGCTCCCGGGCGAACCTTAAAGGTGCTGCGTCCAATGTTGCTCAGACACGATGGCGATGGGCCTTCCTTCATCGCGCCATTCACTGGCCTGAAGGATCTTGTTGCCGAAGGTCGAATGCTTCCAAGACTCGGTGGCATAGGCACCGACTACAAGCACTTCGGTCTTTCGGCTGAGACCACCGCTGAGACCTCCACGGTCAGCCACAGCTCGTTCACAAGCCTTCCGCTGGCCATAGATGAAGGTCCCGGTGAAACAATAGGTCCTGCCGGCGAAGGCTAGGGTTGGCGCGGGATCGCAGAGCGGTAGCGTCGACGACTTCAGGACTTCGCCGAGCTCGAAATCACGGCTGGAGAAGCTGTTGAGGGTCTCCAGCAGGCTGGCCCTTTCCTCCTCATCTACAACACCGTCAGCCAAAACCTCGTTGATCCGCTGGTATAGCGTGCGGATGAGCGGCTGCTGGCTTACCACGATATTGGCGGCCAGCCACTTCTGCAGGAACTCGACTTCAGCCTGGTTGATGTCGCCGTCCGCCGCTACACCGCGCGCCAGACCCACCAGTTCATCAATTTGCCGCGCCGTTATCCTGTCATCGCCCAGTTGGTTGAGCAAAGAGTCATCCATCGACAGTCTCCCCTCTATTGTTGCTTCTAGTGCGCGAAATGGTCCCGCACGTAGCTGGCGACCTGACCTAGCGGAATTTCCGGCGAAGACGCCCCGGCGCGCACGATCAGGCGCTCGGCGGCGGGGCCATTGCCTTCCGACAAGGTCAGATAGACCGGCGTCCGAGAGCGTTTGACGTCGACGCGACAGACGAGCTTGTCGCGCAGGATCGGGTAGCTGACCGACACGCAGCCAGCCCTGAAGCTCTCCGAGAAGCGATCCTTGATCAGGTTCGTCAGGTGCAGCTCAAAGCGATCACGAATGCCGCCAAAGCTGTTCAAGTCCGGGCCGAGCCCCTGCACGACACCATCATCGCGCACGCCGATCAACAGGGTTCCACCGCGATGGTTGCTGAAGGCGGCGATCGCCTTCATCGCCCCATCTTCCAGTTTCTTGTTCACCTGCTCCAACCGCAGGTCCCAGCGCAAGGTCTCCTTGAACTCCAGCCGCTCGCCCTCGCCCTCGGCAATCAAGCCCTCCAGGGCCGGTCTTTCCGGCTGGCGCTGTAGCTGAGGTGCGTTGGGGCCGGCCTCGATCAGCAGGTCGCGCCGGGCTAAAACCCCTCTGAGAAGCGCCTCTTCCAGTACGCCGCCTAGCACGTCACGGAGCTGGGCGCTGGTGGCCTTGAAACCGAACGCGCGCGCCACGGCCTGCACCGCCTGGTCCTCGGTGGCGCCGAAGTTTCGCGACACCACGTCGATCAGCGCCGTTTCGATCTCGCTCGGTGGCAGCATCTCGGGCCTACGCAAGCTCGGCGACATCGCCTCGCTGCGGTCACGCACCAGGACATCGGCGCCCGGCGCGGAGAAGAATTCCCCAGCCGATAGGATACGTCCCTGACGGGCCGAGGTCTCGACCGCGCGACGCACGGCGTCGCGGATCCGGCCGCCGGCACGACCGGCGCCCCAGGCGGTGCGGATTCGAACGACGATTTCGTCGAAATGGATTGGCCCCTCGGCTTGGACGACCGCCTCAGCAAGTTGCGACAGCACGCCTGTCGGCGTCTCGTGGATGTCGCTGAGAATGTGGGACGGGCGCGTCACCAGCGCTTCCGCATAGGGACGAGAGAGGGCGAGCTCCGCTTCCGCGACGCCCGCCAGACCCATTTCCGTGACGTCTTCCCGCTCGACGGAGACGATCTCGTAGGGCGCGAGACGCGCCGCGGCAGCGCCGTCCCGCGCCAGTTCCACCTTGGTGGCCTCGATCACGGCGATGGCGCGGTCGAGTTGCTCCTGCGGACGCTTGAACCAATCCCCGCTCCAGATGCGATGAACGACCCAGCCCTGATTTTCCAGAACGCTGCGACGCAAGCGGTCGCGATCCCGAGCCGAGCGCGCGCCGCGATAGGATGGTCCATCGCATTCGATGGCTAGAAGATAGCGGTCCGGATGATCGGGCGAGGCGACCGCGATGTCGACGAACAGGCCCGATACGCCCACGTCCTGGTGCACTTGGTAGCCGCGATCATGCAGCGCCTGGGCGACCTGGGCCTCGAACACCGAGTGCCGATCGCGACCGATGGACTCTGCAAGGGACATGCGGCCGGTGCGGGCGAAATGCATGAACAGTTTCAGCGCGAACACGCCCTTGCGGGTCGAGGCGAAGTCCGGATCGATGGCCTCGTCGGTCATGGACGCGAACACCTCGCATCGCCGCTTGGCCCGGCTGATCAGCACGTTGAGCCGGCGCTCGCCGCCCTCCTGTCCGACGGGTCCGAAGCGCATCGGCGGCTTGGCGCCGATGGCCGAAGGGCCATAACCGATCGAGATGAGAATCACGTCGCGCTCGTCGCCCTGGACGTTTTCCAGGTTCTTGACGAAGAAAGGCTCGGTCGGATGGAGCTGGAAGAATGCCTCCTCCGCGGGGGCCAGTTGTCGACGTAGCAACTCCAGCTGTTCCAGGATGGCCTTGCGCTGGCCGACCGAGAACGCGACCACGCCTAGGGATAGCTCCGGTGTGGTCTTGGCGTGATGGACGATGGCGCGGGCGACGGCCTTGGCCTCGGTCGGATTGGTGCGCGTCGTGCCGGTCTCGAACACCCCGTCCTGGATGTGATGAAAGCGCAAGCCCAGCCCAGATTGCGCCGTGAAGGGGCTGGGCACGATGACCAGTTTGTTCTCATAGAACTGACGGTTGGAAATGGCGATCAGCGACTCGTGACGGCTCCGGTAGTGCCAACGCAGCATGCGCATCGGCAGGCCGCGCGCCGTGAACAGGCCGAGGATGCTTTCGATGTCGGCGACCTTAGCGGCGCCGTCATCGTCGTCGCCATCGGTCTGACCGGTCATCTTGGAGAAGAAAGCGGTCGGCGGTAGTTGCTGCGGATCGCCCACCACGACCACCTGCCGGCATCGCGCGATAGCGCCCAGCGCGTCGATCGGCTGGATCTGACTGGCTTCGTCCATCACCAGGAGGTCGAAGGTCATCTCCCCAGGGGGCAGGAACTGCGCCACCGACAGCGGGCTCATCATGAACACCGGCTTCAGCCGCTGCACCACCGGTCCGGCCTTCTGCATCAGTTGGCGAATGGGCATGTGGCCCTTCTTCCGCGCCATCTCGCCCTTCAGGACGCCGAGTGGTCCTACGGCGCCGCCGACCAGCGGCGGGATCTTGCGGTGATGGGCGCGGGCCACCTGCATGGCGGCGGCGCGGATACGCTGCTGATCCAGATCAACGAACTCACGCACGCGACGGCCATGGGTCTCGCCGTCGAAGACGGCCAGTTCGGGTTCGGCCTCGAGCTGCTGCTCCAGGATGGCCTCGAAGAAGGCTTGCTCGAAGTCGTCATGCGCCGCGACGGGCGCCAGACGGCCATCGTGCAAACGCGCCACCGCGTCGCTCAAGCCCAGATCGGAGGCCTCCCGGGCGCGAGCGCGATAACTGACCCAGGAGGTCAGCGCTTCGCCACCATCGCGCCAGGCCGCCAAATGGGCAGCCAAGGTCGCGACCGGCGTGGCTGAAAGACGATCGGCGACGACGGCCGCCTCGGCGCCGGCCTTCAGGTCAGCCAGGATCGCCTGAACGTCGGCGATCCACTGCTCTCGCGTAAGCAAGGCGGCATCGACGTGCGCCGCCAGCCCCGCGCGATCCGCAATCCGCGACGCCAAGCCGCGGATATCTCCGTTCGCTTCCAGCCAAGACGCCGCCTCCGACAGCGCAGTCCAGTCCGATTCCAGGTCTCGCCAGGCCGATCCGAAGGCCGCTCGCCCCTGCGACGCGCAGGCGTTCAACGCCGCGCTGCGGGCCTGACCTTTGGCGAGATCGTTGAGCGTCTGCCGACGAATGGCCAATGAAGGCTCGACCTGCAGGCTCAGCGCCGCCACGGCGCGATGCGCGCTGGCCATAACAGCGCTGGCGTCCGCTAAGGCCGATAGCCTAGCCGTACCCGGCTCTTCGGCCGTGCCGAAGAGCGCTTGGCGACCGCTGCCCAGATCGTCCCAGAAGATGTTGATCTGTGGCCGGAGGGCTTCGAGTTCGCGGGTCAGGGTGAGGGTCAGATCGGCGATCCGCCGCCGGTCCGGCCGGGAGCCGACAATGAGCCGGGGCTCCGCGCCAAGGCCACGCAGACTGCGCATCCATTCCACAAGCGCCAGCAGCGGCGCCGAAACGGAGCGTTCGCCACGCCAGTCACTGGCGAAGGCGCTGCGGCCGAAATCTGCATCGTCACCAATGAGTTTCATCGCGGCCTGACCTCGACCCAAGGTGTCCAGCAAGGTCAATCGACGTGCCAACGGCGTCTTGGGATCGGCCAGGAAAGAGCGCACCAGCCGATCGGCTGCGCGCCAGTCGCCATTGAACAGCCGCAGGAAGGACGCGCCATGGGCGGCGAGCACGCCGCGCGCCGAGGACAGGTCCGCGGCCCAGGCCGCCTCACTCAAGGCCGCGCCGATCTCGTGGCGGGCCTCTTCCAGACCCTTGACCGCGGCGGCGAGGTCGGCCGCTCTCTCGACGCCATTGTCCCAGAGATCCTGGGCGAAGGCGGCCGGATCGGCGTCGGGCGCCGAGGCCACCCGCTCAGCGACCTGGGCCAGGCTCGCCAGGGCCTTGAGGTCTGTCGGCGACGTGTCTCGGCCTAGCGCTTCGGCGAGGCGACGTCCCTGTTCCAGCAGCGACGGCACGCGCTCGGCGATGTCGCCCGCGCGGTCGAAGGCCGCAATCGGGGTCGCCGGGTCGAGCGGCGCGAGGCCGGATCGCAGCGTCTCCAGATCAGCCGACCAGGCCGCTTCCGAGAACACCGAAGCCAGCTGCGTGCGTAGCGCCGCGTAGTCGGCGCCCGCGACGAGAATTTCGCGCACGACTTCGGGCGTCGTCCAGATGTCTGCCGCCAGAGCCTCGGCGTCGAGGTGGGGTGCCTCGGCAAGGCGACGCGCCAGAACCGCCAACGGTTCGAGTCCGGCCAAGGCCTCAGGTTCGGGCGCCTCCAGTATTCTCGCGCTCTGGGCGTGGTCTTCCCGCATCGCGGCCAACTGCGTGCACAAGGTCGCCAGCCGCTGCTCCAAGCGCGCGACATCGGTCGGCATGGCGCGATCCAGTTCCACACCCCGCCAGAGGTGTTGGCCCGGCGCGCCGAGATCGAGGACGCGCTCGGCCAGCTCGATCAGCAGCATCGAGCGTTGATCGAACGCCGGCTTGGTCCAGCGTCCCACGCCGTCGAGGCGCAGATAGCCCGGCTTGACGCCCGCTTGTCGCAAGCGGACCAGATGGCCGACAACGTCATAGGGCGTGTGCAGCGCGGCACCCAAGGGCGCGTGAAGGCGCTCGGCGTGGATGTTCAGATGATCGCGGGCGTCCGTCAGGCGCGCATTCAGCGCGTCCAGGTTCTCAGTCTTCGGCGCGCCGAGCTCCCAGGTCCGGCGCAACTCCTCCAGCACGGCCCGTTTGTTGGCCTTGTTGCTGTGCAGTTCCAGACAGGCGTCGCCGACGCCCGTGGAGTCCAGCCGGCGCTTGACGACCTCAAGCGCCGCCATCTTCTCGGCCACGAACAGCACGGTCTTGCCGTCGGCGATCGCCGAGGCGATCACATTGGCGATGGTCTGCGACTTTCCGGTGCCCGGCGGGCCCTGGATGACCAGGTCAYGGCCCCGCCGCACCTCCTCGACCGCCAGGGTCTGGGAGCTGTCGCTGTCGACGATGTGGACCATGTCGGACGGCGAGATATGGGCGTCGATCGACTCGTCTTCCGACAGCAGCGGCTCGCCCTCGGGAAAGCCCTCGGACATCAGCGGCCGGATCAGCCGATGGTCGGCCAGCTTGGCGTCCGCCGGCCAGGTCTGCGGGTCCAGATCGCGATACATCAGGAACTTGGCGAAGGAGAAGAAGCCCAGGACGATGTCGTCCGGATCGACCGCCCAGCCGGGCTTGGACGAGACCGCCTCGGCGACCGCCGCCGCATAGGCGGAGGGATCAAAGTCCTCACCAGCCTCGAAGGTGGGGAGCTTCAGGCCGTGGAGGCGCTCCAGATAGGCCTCGAGCGAGAGGTTGGCCGCGAAGTCCTCCTGCCGTGCGCGCAGCTTGAACTTTTCCGCCGCATTGCCGCGTTCCAGTTCGACCGGAACCAGGATCAACGGCGCGTAACGCACTACGGTGGCGTTGTTAGGATCGATCCACTTCAGCGTACCGATGGCTAGGAACAGAATGTTGACGCCCTGCTCCTCCTCCAGGGTCCTGGCGTCGTAATACAGATCGAGAAGCTTCTTCTGCAGGCCGGCGGGCGTCAGGCGAGTCTGCAGGCGCGTGTCTGCATGGCGATTGGCCACGCCCCGCGCGTCCACGCCGTCATCCTCGGGCTGGGCCAACTCCGCGATCTCGATCTCGTCGTCATCGACGTCGATTGCCGCGCCCTTGCCTGGCAGGAAGGTGAAGGCCTTGCTGCCGCCAACCAACAGCCGGAAGACCTCAGGCCCACGCTCGTCGATGATCTCGAGCGTTTTGGCGCTTTTGGCGGAACGGGGGATATTGAGGAGCCGATTACGAGCGGAGAGGTCGAGAAGTTCCGTCCTCGCCCGTTCTAGCTTCGTGTCGAGTGGCAGGTCGCTCTCGAAAACTGAACGCGGTTCACCAGCGTCAGTTGTGATCGTGTCGGTCATTTTCGCCCCCGTTGAGTTCAATCTACGGGGGGTGGGAACTTCGTCTAGGAATATCTCGCGGGGTCATCGACATCTGCGCCGTGGCGAGCCGGATCTTTTGCCCTGCGGGGCCCTCTCTATCACGTCTCGGCTCTCGTTCGATGCGGCGCCAATAGCAGACGTTGGCTTCGCTTCAGATTCCGGACGTTGAATCGACAGAGTCAAATGGGATGCGCCCCCGCATCAGACATGTTGTCTGCGCGACTAGCATCGGCGTTGACGGACGCGTCCCTGATCGTCCACCTAAGGCGCCTGAGGGACCATCGTTATACGGCCAGGAGGGGCGATGCGGTTTCGTGGATTTTGGGCTCCGTTGCTGATGGCCCTGGGGCTGGCCCTGACGGCCGGCGAGGCCGCCTCGCAGACGTCGCGAGACAAGGTTCTCTACCTGGCCTGCTATATGTTCACCCCCGGCGGCGACGGAACAGCCATCGCTTTCATTCCCCACACGACGACGGCCGGCGTGCTGGGCCGCATATATCCGGAAAGCAGGCTGACCGATTCGGGCGTCATCGCCGCCCGCGGCTATCGCACCTCACGATGCGCGTCGTTCGACACGGCCGAACAGGCCGAGGCCTGGTACCGGGCGAGCGGCTATCTTATCCTCAACAAGTTCGGCTACCCCAAGGGCTTTTGGCCGGATGCGCCGGCTCCAGCGCCGCCGTCGGGCGATATCGCGGGCATGGGCGCCGCCAAGGGGTCGGCGAAGACCGCCCCGCCGCCGACCGCGCCTTCCAAGGCGCCCGCGCAGATCAGCAAGCCCGCCCTGACGATCAAGACCGACACCAGCCTGCGCGACGCCGGCAAGGTCTGGGACGAGCAGGTGAAGAAGACCCTGGCCGAGGAGGCCAAAAAGAAGGTCGAAACCGCCGCCAAGACCGCTCAGGCCAACGCCAAGGCCAAGGCCGATGCGGAGGCCTTCTTCAAGGAGCGTCGCAAGCAGGGGCGCGCCCAATGAGCCGTCTCGTCTTCTTCGCGGCCGCCGCAACCGCCACCATCGCCGTCGCGAGCGCCGCCCAGGCCCAGGTCCTGACCGTCGCCCTGAAACCGATGGCCGCAGCGCCCGTGGAGCAGCAGGCGACCACGGTGCTGAAGGGCGGCGCGATCTGCATCAAGCAAGCCCTCACGACGGGCTCCGAGACGCGCCGCGCCTTCACGACCGGCGACAGCGACACGCGCCTGCGCGAGGAGCTGACAAAGACTGGAGTGGTGGTGAGTTCGTCCGGCTCGGCATCCGTCGAGGTGTCTGGGGTCGCTCGCGTGTCGCTGGTGGATGTCTGCCTGCCCATGATCGGCTTCGCCAACACCGACACCATCAGCGGCCAAGTCGAGGTCGCGGTGGAATGGACACTGACCGACCGTGCGACCGGGGCCGAGATCGGGCGGCTATCCACCCGCGAGACCGTGGAGCGCAAGGGCGCTTCGGGCGGGCTAGCCGGCATGGTCGCCGAAGCCTTCGCCGCCAACGCCCGGACGCTGGCGGCCAACCCGGCGCTGCGGGCGGCGGCGGCCCGGCCGCCGCTGGCGACGGCGAAGCTCGATGCGGTTGAGCCGCGCGACCCTGCCGGGT
>NZ_JBFTZS010000003.1:0-34096 GCF_056406675.1 Caulobacter sp. P1_B12_2
GYCCTGGGCGACCTGCTGCACGTCCGGCGTCAGGTCTGCGACTGGCGCGACGACGCGGCCCTGCTGGCGGCCATCCGCGCCGAGCTGGAGGCGGGCCGTCTGGCCATAAGCCCGTTCGCGGCCCTGTCAGCCTTCGACGATCCCGCCCTGCATCGTGTCGCCGCCCGCCTGACCGCGCCGCCCGCCGGACCATCGCCGACCTGGCCGCCACGGCCGCCGGGCGAACGGATCCGCGTCGCCTATCTGTCGGCCGACCTGCATGACCACGCCACCGCTCGGCTGATGGCCGGCGTGCTGGAGGCCCATGATCGCGAGCGGTTCGAGATCCTCGCCCTGTCCTATGGCCCCGACCTGGGCGGCGCGCTGCGCGAGCGCATCGACACGACGTTCGAGCGGCGCATCGACGTGCGGCGAATGTCCGACGCGGCCGTCGCGGCCCTGGCTCGGGAGCTCGGCGTCGACATCGTCGTGGACCTGAAGGGCTACACCCAGGACGGCCGTCCCGGGATCCTGGCCCATCGCGCCGCGCCGGTGCAGGTCAGCTGGCTGGGCTATCCCGGAGCCTTGGCCGCCGCTTACGTCGATTATGTGATCGCCGACGCGGTGGTGTTGCCGCCCGAGGCGGAGAGCGACTGGAGCGAAGCGGTGGTCCGCCTGCCGCTCTATCAGCCCAACGACGCCGTGACGGTCGCTGAAGCGACGGCCAGCCGGGCGGACGCCGGCCTGCCGGACGACGCCTTCGTCTTCGCCTGCCTGAATAACCCGGCCAAGATCACGCCCGAGACCTTCGCGGCCTGGATGGCGATCCTTCGAGACGCGCCCGGCGCGGTGCTATGGCTCTATGAGGGCTCGCCCGGCGTCGCCGCCAACCTGCGGGCCCGGGCGGTCGAGGCGGGGATCGAACCCCGACGCCTGATCTTCGCCGCCCCCGCGCCGCATGCGGATCATCTGGCGCGCCAGGGTTTGGCCGACCTGGTGCTCGACACCTGGCCCTACGGCGCCCACACCACGGCCAGCGACGCCCTGCGCCTGGGGGTTCCGGTCCTGACCTTGCCGGGCAACAGCTTCGCCAGCCGGGTGGCGGCCAGCCTGCTGATCGCGCTGGACCTGCCCGAACTGATCGCGTCGGACGCCGGAGCCTACATCGCCGCCGCCATCCGGCTGGCCGCCGACCGACCGGGGCTCGATGCGCTGAAAGCCCGCCTGGACAAGGCCTTGCGAGCCTCGCCGGTGTTCAATCCCGCCGCCTTCGCCCGCCATCTCGAAGCGGCGTTTCAGGCCCTTCACGACCGCGCCCAGGCCGGCCTTCCGCCGGCCGGCTTCGACATCGACGCCGTCTGAAGGGTTCCGCGAACAACAAGCGCCTGCTAGCTAGCGCTCAAGGATTCCAGGAGAGCCAAGCCATGGCCGACGAATACGCATTCCCCAAGGGCGAGCTGATGCGGGGCAAGAAGGGCCTCGTCATGGGCGTGGCCAACCACAACTCCATCGCCTGGGGCATCGCTTCGCAGCTCGCCGCCCAGGGCGCCGAGATGATCTTCACCTATCAGGGCGAAGCCCTGGAGCGCCGGGTGCGGCCGCTGGCCGAGAGCATCGGCGTCACCACCCTGGTCCCGGCGGACGTCACCGACGACGCCTCGATGGACGCGGCCTTCGCCGCCATCGAGGAAAAGTTCGGGACGATCGACTTCGTGGTCCACTCGGTGGCCTTCGCCAACAAGGACGAGCTGAAGGGCTCGTTCGTCGACAACACCACCCGCGAAGGCTTCCTGCTGGCCCTGAACATCTCGGCCTTCAGCTTCGTGGACGTCGCCAAGCGCGCCGCCAAGATCATGCCGAACGGCGGTTCGCTGATCACCATGACCTATCTGGGGTCGGAGCGGACCATCCCGAACTACAACACTATGGGCGTGGCCAAGGCCGCCCTGGAAGCGGCGACCCGCTACATCGCCCGCGACCTGGGTCCCAAGGGCATCCGCTGCAACGCCATCTCGGCCGGCGCCATGCGCACCCTCGCCCTCGCCGGCATCGCCGGCGGCCGGGGCATGATCGCCCAGGGCCGGGCGTTCAGCGCCATGAAGGAAGACACCTCGATGGAGGGCGTCGCCGGGGCCGCCCTCTGGCTGGTCTCGGACCTGGGCCGCTCGACCACGGGCGAAGTGGTCCACGTCGATGCGGGCTTCCACATGATGGGCATGCCCGACGAGGTCGAAGCCTAGGACCGGCTCCAGACGCGAAAAAGGCCCTCGCTCCTCGAGCGGGGGCCTTTTTTGTCAGACGGCGTAGGCGCGCATGAACCGCTCGGCGGCCTCGCGCGCGAGGCGGCGGTATTCCTCCGCGGTCTTGTCGGACGGCAGGCGCAGGAGCGAGCGCATCTGGCTCTGGCCCATGACCATGCCGGAAAAGAATTCCGCGGCCTGGTCGAAGTCCTCGACCTTGATGCGGCCAAGCTCTGTCTCGGCCCTCAGGAAGGCGGCCAGCTGGCGGCGGGCGCTCAGGGGGCCGGCCTCGTAGACCTCCTGGGCCACGTCGGGCATCTCGCCCGCGCCCAGCATGACCACCCGCATCATCGAGTAGCTCTTGTTGGTGATCAGGGTCTCGAGCAGCGAGAGGGCGTAGGCCTCCAGGGCCTGCGTCGGATTGTCAGCGGCGCCGGGATCGCGCAGCGGGGCGGTGATCGACTCCACGCGCCGATGCATCAAGGCCCGCATCAGCTCGGCCTTCGAACCATAGTGGTTGTAGACGGTCTGCTTGGAGACGCCCGCCCGCTTGGCGATGGCCTCCATCGGCGCGCCCAGGCCGCGCTGACCGATCACCTCGACGGCGGCGTCGAGGATGGCTTCGGTCTTGGCGACGTCGATCTGTCCCGCGACTCTTGGCATCAGAAGACTCTGGGCATGTCAGTGCGCGTCCGAAGGGGGTGGAGGAGCGTTCTTGGCCGGCTTGGCCAGCAGCGAGACGATGGCGGCGAGGAAGCAGCCGTAGGCCAGCAGGGTGAAGCTGTCGCCGAAAGCCAGCACGGTGGCCTGCTGGCTGATCATGCCGCTGATGGCCTTGCGCGCCGCGCCGTCGGGATCGGCGACGCCCAGCTGCTGCATGCGCGCGGCCAGGCCCTGCATCATGCCGGCCAGCCGGGCGTCGCCCTGACCCATCTGGTCCGACAGGCCCATATAGTACAACGCCGTCTGGTTGGTGATCGTCGTGGCCAGCAAGGCCAGGCCGATCGCCCCGCCGGTGTTGCGCGACAGGTTCACCAGGCCCGAGGCGTTCTTGACCATGTGCGGGGGCAGGGTGCTCATCGTCACCTGCTGGGTGGCGATCATGGCGATCATCACCCCCACGCCGCGGCAGGCCTGGACGCCGCAGAACTCCCAGAAGCCCCAGTCCTTGGTCACGCCGTGGGCCATGTACATGCCGAAGCCCGCCAGCATGAAGCCGATGAACATCGGTATGCGCGGGTCCATCTGGCGAACCAGGCGGCCGGCGATCGGGCCGGTGGCGAACATCGACAGGCCCGAGACCACCATGGTGGTGCCGACCTCGGAGGCCGAATAGTGCCGCACCCGGCCCAGGAACTGCGGCAGCAGGAAGGTGCCGCCGAACAGGCTGGCTCCGGACACGGCCGTCATGGCCACGCCGATGCTGAAATTGCGGTTGGCGAAGGCCTTCAGCTCGACGATCGGGTTGCGATAGCTCAGCGACCGCCAGATGAAGACCACGCCGGTCACCACCGCCGTCACGGTCAGGGCCAGGATGCCGGTGTCCTCGAACCAGCCGTCCTTGGAGCCTTCCTCGAGCACGAACTGCATGCTCATCAGGAAGGTGGCCATGACCGCCAGGCCGAACCAGTCGAAGCCCTTGGCCAGGCTGGGGTCGCCCTTGTCGAACTGGCCCCAGCGGGCGACGCCGAACAGCACGATCAGGCCGGTCGGCACGTTGATGAAGAACAGCCAGCGCCAGCTGAGCCACTCGGTCAGGTGCCCGCCCAGGGTGGGGCCGACGGTCGGGGCCAGGGTGACGATCAGGCCCATGATCACGCTGGCGGTGATGCGCCGCTCCGGCGGGAAGGCGGTGAAGGCCACGGCGAACACCGTCGGGATCATCGCCCCGCCGATGAAGCCCTGCAGGGCCCGGGTGATGATCATCATGTCGATCGACGAGGACAGGCCCGTCAGCACGCTCATGACGATGAAGCCGGTGCACGACATCAGGTAGACGCGCTGCGTCCCCCACAGCCGCGACAGATATCCCGACAGCGGGATCATCACGACCTCGGGGATCAGGTAGGCGGTCTGGATCCAGCTGACCTGGTCGGCGCTGGCGCCCACCCCGGCCTGGATCTGCGGCAGCGAGGCCGCGACGATCTGGATGTCGAGAATGGCCATGAACTGGCCGATGACCATGGCCCCGAAGCCGAGGAACAGCTTGGTCCAGTCGACCTCGGGGGTCGCCGCCGCTGGCTTGGGCGGGGCGCCGGGCTGGGCGTTGGCGGGGAGGGCGGCGTCGGTCATGGCGGCGATCCGGGACCGGCGCCCTAGCGCGCCTGGCCGCCCGGCTGGCCCTTCTGGGCGTACTGGCCGGCGTCCGGCAGGCCGGCCTGGGCGAAGCTTGGGCCCGAGCGGTCGCGAACGTCGACCTTGACGTCGACCGACAGGCCAGGACGCAGGGCCGAGCCCAGTCCCGACTTCTCGACGATGATCTTCACCGGCAGGCGCTGGGTGATCTTGGTGAAGTTGCCCACGGCGTTTTCGACCGGGATCAGGGCGAACTCCTGGCCGGTGGCCGGGGCGAAGCTGTCCAGCTTGCCGCGGATCACGCTCTTGCCGAAGGCGTCGGCATGGATCTCGACCGGCTGGCYGACCCGCAGGCGCCCCACCTGGGTCTCCTTGAAGTTGGCGACGATGTAGCCCTGACCGACCGGAACGATCGACATCAGGGCCACGCCCGGCTGAACCAGCTGGCCCGGACGGACCGAGCGGGCGCCGACCACGCCGGCGGCGGGCGCGCGGATCACGGTGCGGTCCAGGTCGATGCGGGCCTGCTCGACGGCGGCGCGGGCGGCGGCGGCCTGGGCCACGGTCTGGGCGCGGGCCGAGCCCAGCGACTGGGCCGTGCGGCGTTCAGCTTCCAGGGCGGCCTGGGCGCTCTGGACGGCGGCGGCCGACTGGGCGGCGCCGGCCTGGGTGGTCTGGACCTTCTGGGCCGAGACCCAGCCCTGCTTGGCCAGGGCGTCATAGCGGACGAGGTCGGCCTTGGCGCGGCCCTGGTCGGCCTGGGCGCTGGCGACGCCGGCGGCGCGCTGGGCGATCATCGCCTGTTCCAGGGCGGACTTGTCGTCGACGCCCTTGATCGCCGCTTCCAGGGCCTGGGCGTTGGCGATGGCCTGGTCAAGCTTGGCCTGCAGCGGCGCGGGATCGATCCGGGCGACGACCTGGCCGGCCTCGACCCGCTGGTTGTCGGCCACCAGGACCTCGGCGACATAGCCGGACACCTGCGGGCTGACCTGCACGGTGTCGGCCTGGACGAAGGCGTTGTCGGTGGTCTCGTAGCGCTGCTTGTCGACGAACCACAGCCCGCCGCCGACCACCAGGGCCACGACGGCCACGCCGCCGACGATCAGGGGAACAAGCTTCTTCTTGGACGCGGCGGCCATGGACTTAGGATCCCGAAAACAACCCAGTGAACCGGGGCGATATATCGGAGCATCGTCCCGGGCAAGGGATAAATGGACGCACCCGTCCAAAAATCAACCCGGGCCGAACGGCCGCGTCGCCGCGTCGCGGAGCCGGGCGTCCTCAGGGTGGTTGCCGTCGATCTTTCGCGCGCCGGGAGAATCACGGCATAGTCAACGCGCGTCCACGCAACCGCGTGGAGGGGGAGCGCGTATTTCCAAGTGGCGGGTGTGTTCCGCCGACAAAGGAAGCGTCCATGAACGCCCACGGCCCGATCTCGATGTTCCGTCCCGTCCTGTGGCTGGCCGCCGCCGCCTTCGCGACCGGGTTCGGCGGGTATTTGGCGATGTCGCCGGCCCTGCACGGCGGCTGAGGGACGGCGACTCCGCGCCGCCTCGCCGCCTCGCTATTTCGCGCCGGTCGAGCCGAAGCCGCCCGCGCCACGCGCCGTTTCGTCCAGGCTGGTCGTCAGGCCCCACGAGGCCTGGACCACCGGCGCGATCACCAGCTGGGCGACGCGGTCGCCGCGGCGGATCGTGAAATCCTCTTCTCCCAGATTGATCAGGATCACCTTCACCTCGCCGCGATAGTCGCTGTCGATGGTGCCGGGGGTGTTCAGGCAGGTGACGCCGTTCTTGGCGGCCAGGCCCGAGCGCGGCCGCACCTGGGCCTCGAAGCCCAGCGGCACGGCGAAGGCCAGGCCCGTCGGCACCATGAAGCGCGCGCCCGGCTTCAGCGTCAGGGGGGCATCCTCGGCCACCGCCGCCCGCAGGTCCATGCCGGCCGCGCCGTTGGTTTCATAGGCGGGCAGGGGCAGGCCTTCGGCGTGGGGCAGCTGGACGACGGGAATGTGCGGAGAGGTCATGAAAGGCTCGTGGCTATGCGTTGGGCGAGGTCGCGGGCCACGGAATCCTTGGCGGCCCGTGTCCAGCGTTCGGTCTTGTCCTTGGAGATCAGCAGGACGGCGTTCTCGTCGCCGCCCATCACGCCGGGCTCGGTGACGTCGTTGGCGATGATCCAGTCGCAGCCCTTGCGCGCCAGCTTGGCGCGGGCGTGGGCCTCGACGTCGTTGGTCTCGGCCGCGAAGCCGATGACCAGTTTCGGGCGCCTCGGCCCGGAGGCCGAAAGCGTGGCGAGGATGTCCGGGTTCTCGACGAAGGTCAGGGCCGGCGGGCCGCCCTTGTCCTTCTTCAGCTTGGTCCCGAACACCTCGTCGATGCGCCAGTCGGCGACGGCGGCCACGAACACCCCGACATCGGCGGGCAGGGCGGCCTGGCTGGCGGCCAGCATGTCGCGCGCGGTCTCGACATCGACGCGATCGACGCCGAAGGGCGTGGGCAGGGACACCGGTCCGCTGACCAGAGTGACCCGCGCGCCCAGCTTGGCCAGGGCGCCGGCGATCGCATAGCCCTGGCGGCCGCTGGAGCGGTTGGTGATGCCGCGCACCGGGTCGATCGGCTCGAAGGTCGGTCCGGCGGTGACCAGGGCGTGCTTCCCGGCCAGCGGCCCCTCTTTCAAGGAATGGGCGGCGGGACCCTTCAAGGACTCCATGATGGCCTCGAAGATCACCGGCGGCTCGGCCAGGCGGCCGGGTCCGAACTCGCCGCAGGCCATGGCGCCCTCGTCGGGACCGACGAACAGCACGCCGTCGGCCTTCAGGGTCGCCAGGTTGCGCTGGGTCGCCGGGTGCAGCCACATACGCACGTTCATGGCCGGGGCCATCAGCACGGGTTTGTCGGTCGCCAACAAGGTGGTTGAAGCCAGATCGCCGGCCAGGCCGTGGGCGGCCTTGGCGATCAGGTCGGCGGTCGCCGGAGCCACGACCACAAGGTCGGCCGAGCGCGACAGCTCGATATGGCCCATCTCGGCCTCGTCGGTCAGCGAGAACAGCTCGCTATAGACCTTGTCCTCGGCCAGCGCCGACAGCGAGAGGGGGGTGACGAACTCGGCGCCTGACGTCGTGAGGATCGGCCGCACGCCCACCCCGGCCTTGCGAAGCAGCCTTGTCAGCTCCAGCGCCTTGTAGGCGGCGATGCCGCCGCCGACGATCAGAAGAACCCGGCCAGGGTTGAGGGTGTCGGTCACGCTGGTCCGCCTCCGGTTCGCGCCTGCTCCCCAGGCGCATAGAGCGACGCGGCCCTCAGCGTAAGCCCCCTTCGGTAAAATCGTTAACGGGGACTCGACATGCGTTCTTTCTTCGTTCTTAATCGCGAAGGTAGAGGAAACATTCGGAGATCCCTCATGACGGTACGGTGCGCGTCCTGGTTTTCCGCTCTGGCCGTCGGGCTGGCCTTGCCCCTGGCGCTTGGGCTCGCGGCTTGCGACGGCGGCGCGTCAGCGGTGAAGGCGCCCAAGGCGGGCGACGTCGCCTCAGCGGCCGAGCCCGCGTCCGACCGCGAGGCGCCTTCATACGACAGCGCGCCGACCCGGCCCGATCCGCGCGACGCTCCGGTCCGCAAGGTGGCGGGCAAGCCGATGTGGGCGGCCAACCGTACGCGAACGGCCGAGGAGAACGCCCAGCGGGGTTTCGAGCGCTACGGCGCCGAATTCGCCGCCGCCGATGTCGACGACTATGTCCGCAAGACCCACGCCTTCGTCGGCCATCCGCCGGCAGGGGCCGAAACCCTGAAGCGGGCCAACGGCGACACCTTGATCTACGACCCCAAGGACAACGTCTTCGCGGTGGTCACCAAGGCCGGCGCGCCCCGCACGATGTTCAAGCCCGATGACGGGGAGGCCTATTGGACGACGCAGAAGGCGGGCGGCGGCCAACGACGCACGGCCTCGCGCGAACGGGCGTCCGCCGCCGGCGACAGCTAGATCAGCACTCGAGCGCGCCCGGGGGAGGCGCCGAAGGGAAGGCGAGCGGCCCCACCGCGTCTTCCCTTCGTTTCCCGGTTGGCCTGGTGGGCGACCGGGACCCAGGGGCGGCGCCGAGCCGCCCCTGGACGAGCTTGGTGACGCCGGCTCGCCTGAACCCTCTCCCGGAGAGGAGAGGGAGGGGCCCGCCGCGAAGCGGTGGGGGGTGAGGGGTGACGACGCCAGACGACGTGTCGGCAGACTGTCGACGTGCGTTCGGTTGGGCGCTAACCCAGCTCTAGACCAGCCAGGCCCCCGCCGCGAAGGCCAGTCCCGCCACCAACGCCCCGGCCAGGAACCACAGCAGCGGACGAGCGGGCCGGGTCTCGATCACGGCGACGGCGGGCACGGTCGGCGCCTCGGCCAGACGGGCCATGGCGCGGATCGCCCGCACCGCCTCGTCGGTGAAGTCGCGGATCTTGGCGGCCGGCGACAGTTCGCGGGCGATCCAGCGGCGGACCACCGGATCGGCGGCGGCCCACAGGTCGTGGGTCGGGTCGATGCGGCGGGCCACGCCCTCGACCGTGACCATGGTCTTTTGCAGCAGCACCAGTTCGGGCCGCAGGGCCATGTCGAACAGGGCGGTGATCTCGAACAACTGGGCCAGCAGCCTGCCCATCGAGACGTCGCTGGCGTCGCGGCCGAACACCGGCTCGCCCACCGCCCGCAGGGCCTGGGCGAAGGCGTCGCGGTCCTGGTGGGCGGGCACGTAACCGGCGTCGAAATGGATCGCCGCCACGCGCGGATAGTCGCGATTGAGGAAGCCGTAGAGGATCTCGGCCAGGTACTTGCGCTCGCTGGGGCCCAGGCGGCCCAGGATGCCGTAGTCCACGGCGACGATGGCGGCCCCCTCTCCCTGAACTTGGGCGCTGACGAACAGATTGCCCTCGTGCAGATCGGCGTGGAACAGGCCGTGGTCCAGGGCCTGGGCCAGGAAACCGCGCGTCACCGCCTCGGCCAGGGCCTTGCGGTCCAGGCCCGGCTGCTCCAGCGCGGCGGGGTCTGACAGGGCCAGGCCGGGGGCCCAGGTCAGGGTGAGAAAGCGCTTGCCGACGCCGTCCCACACCACGCTGGGGGCGCGCATGTACGGGTCGACCTTCATGGCCTCGCCCAGCTCGGCGCAGCCGGCGGCCTCGAAACGCAGGTCCAGCTCCAGGTCCAGGGCCCGGATCRCCACCTCGACGAACTCGCGCGGCCGCAGGCGGCGGGCGGCGGGAACCAGCCGCTCGGCCAGGTCGGCGGCCAGGCGCAGGGCGGCGCTGTCGCGGACGACCTGACGCTCGACGCCGGGCCGCAGCACCTTCACGGCCACCTTGGTCCCGTCCAGCAGGGTGGCCGCATGGGCCTGGGCCAGGGAGGCGGCGGCGATCGAGGCCTCGAAGCCGGCATAGACGGTGTCGAGCGGCGCGCCCAGCCCGCGCTCGACCTCGGCCTTGGCGACCTCCAGCGGGAAGGCCGGCAGGCGGTCCTTCAGGTGCGACAGGTCCTCGGCGAACGGGGTTCCGAACATGTCGGCCCGGGTCGACAGGAACTGGCCCATCTTGATGGCCGCCGGACCCTCGCGCTCCAGCACCCGCGCCAGGCGCTCGCCTGGCCGGCCCTTGCGCGCCGCTCCGCCGRAAAACAGCCGCAAGGCGCGCCCCGCCCAAAGCGCCGAAGGCGGAAGCACCGGCTCCAGCTCGCGCGGGATCAGGGCGTCGGCCCGGACCAGGCCCCAGCCGGCGCCGATCAGGCGCACGAACGCGGCGGCCCGGCTCATGCGGCGGGGGTCTCGATCGACGAGCGGCGTGGGGGCGGGAAAAAGCTCATGTCCCGGCCTGAAAGCCCGCTCCGCGCGCTTCGGTCAAGGCCGCTTTCGCCGCCGACCCGCCGCGCGGCGCGAAAAGCGGCGCAGGAGACGCTTGCCGGGAGGAATTCAGGAGAAAAACCAAGTCCGCTTTCGGTCCTGAGCGAGGTATCAGCCCCTACGGTCCTGGGCCTCAATGACTTGGGGCGAGGGGGCGATCCGTGGCCGTCCGTCTGAACGGTGTCACGATCGTCTCGCGCTCCTGCCCACCTGAACGGTTGAGAAAATAGACCGCAAAGGTGTCTGGGCCGGTTCTGGAATGGGTCGCCCCGTCGAAGAACAGGTTGGCGGCGTCGCGGTCGACGAGCGGACGGTCGATATAGGCGTCCTGCGCCTCCCATCCGGCGAGTTGCGGCGAAAAGTGCCTTACCCGATTGGTGAGCGAACCGCCCACCTCCGCCAGCATCCAGATTTCATAGAAGATCACCCCTTGCGGATTCACCGCCCGGACAAAGCCCGGCAGATGTCCGAAGCTGGGACCCAGGATCACGGGCTCGACCGGCCCTTCCGGCATTTCGCCGATCCAGCGGCCCTCCAGCCACGCAACGTCGGCGAGCGTGGCCGGCGGGCCGGGGCGACCTCCCGTGCGCAGCTTGATCATGGTTCGACATCGTCGGCTCCAGCCCACCGACTGTGGCGGCGCTTACCGGCTGAGCCGTCGCGAGTGCGATCGCGATCGCGAAAACGAGACTGCGGACCACGTCGTCCTCCGGCCGGCGGATGCGAAAGCGCCTGTCGCGATCGCTCGCTGTTGATAACGGAGGCCGCATGGCGGCCCTATCCGCCGGCCTCGCGTGAACGGTTCAAAGCGTCAGGGGCGTCCTATCGGAGCGTGGGAAAGCCCGCCGCAATCCACCCGTTGCGGATGTTGGCCGCCATCACTCTTTCGGACACAGGCCCTTGGGCGTCCAAGCCGAGGTGAGCGTCGTTGGGGGGCTGCCCTCTCCGTGCAGGATCAAGGCGAAGCCCTGTCGCGTCTCCTGGCCGATCGCCATCAACAACATGGGCGGACCATGCCGCACCATCAACGAATGCCCCGCGCCACGGGCGACCTGAACGCCATCGGGCGTTTCCAGGCAGCTTCCGCCGCTGATCGCATAGAACGCCTCCGGGCCGGAATGCACATGAACCGGCGCGGTCATGCCGGGCGCGAACGTCGATTTCAGGTATTCGGCGCTGAAGTCGCCCTGCGTGGTCTCGATCGGAAGCGGGCCGACGTCGGCGAGATGGGCGCCGCCTTCGAGTGGGTGTCCCTTGGCGCCCAGGTCAAACACCCAAACCTGGCCGAAGGCCTGAACGACCGCGCCATGCTCCGGCTTGGCGCGTTCGGCGGCCTGGACGTCGGCGAAGGTGTAGATGTTCCAGTAGAGCGGCGTCGGTGGCAGCGCCCCAAGGTCTTGGTGGGCGACGAGGCAAGCTGGGCCCGGCGTCTCTCCAGCTTGTCCAGAACAGGTTCGCGACGTCGCTTGGGCGTGGGCCGTCAGCGGCGTCAGGACGACCAAGGCGAGCGCACTGAGAATTCCCGCCAACGGCTTCGATGAAATCCAGATCATGGCCTGCCCTGTCGATGAAGAACCATCATGAAGGCGCCTCCTGTAAGCAAGGTCGCCATCCATCCGTCGCGTCCCCTACAGCGCCCAGCCCTGGTGCATCGCCGCGACGCCGCCGGTGAAGTTGGTGATCGTCACCCGCTTGAAGCCGGCGTTCTCCATCATCCCGGCGAAGGTCTTCTGGTCGGGGAAGCGGCGGATGCTCTCGACCAGGTACTGGTAGGCGTCGCGATCCTTGGCCAGCCACTCGCCGAATTGCGGGATCAGCTTGAAGGAATAGGCGTCATACGCCTTGGCCAGAGCCTCGGTCACCGGCTTGGAGAACTCCAGGCAGATGAAGCGGCCGCCCGGCTTCAGCACCCGGCGCGCCTCGCGCAGGGCCGCGTCGATGTCGGTGACGTTGCGGATGCCGAACGAGATGACATAGGCGTCGGCATAGGCGTCGGGCAGGGGCAGGCGTTGGGCGTCGCCGACCGTCCAGGTGATCTCGGGCGCGCCGCCCTTCTCGATCCCAGCGCCGATCATCTCGGCGTTGTAGTCAATGATGTTGATCACCGCGTCGGGACCGCCGCGCCGCTCCTGGGCCGCCCGGGTCATCTTGGCGAAGCGTCGGGCCATGTCGCCAGTGCCGCCGGCGCAGTCGATGATGATCTCGCCCGGCTGCGGGTTGAGGCGCGCGGCGACCGCGTCCTTCCAGAGCCGGTGCACGCCGCCGCTCATCACGTCGTTCATCAGGTCGTAGTTCTTGGCGACCCGGTCGAACACGCCGCGCACCAGGCCGGCCTTGGCCGAGGCGTCGACGTCCTTGAAGCCGAAAGTGGCGGAAGCCTTGGTCATGTCATTGCTCGAATTTGGCGCTCGGAATCGCTCGGGGCCAGCCCCCAGCTCTGGCTTGTGTCGTCCGGCTCTTATAACCGCCCGCGCCTGTCCGTCACCGGTTTTGCTTGGCCGGCCCTAGGAACCGCGCGCTCCATGCCCGATATCTGTCACGCCAAGCTGCTCCGAGGTCTTCCTTGCCCGAACTGCCCGAAGTCGAGACCGTGCGCCGCGGCCTGGAGCCGGTGTTGAGCGGCGCGCGCCTGGCCCGCGTGCGCGCCAACCGTCCCGACCTGCGCTTCCCCTTGCCGGACGGCTTCGTCCAGCGGCTGACAGGCGCGAAGATCCTGCGGCTGGACCGCCGGGCCAAGTACCTGCTGGCCCCGCTGGATCGCGGCGACACCCTGGTGATGCACCTGGGCATGACCGGGCGCTTTGAGATCGCCGCGCCATCCGGAACGGTGCGTCCCGGCGACTTCGCCCGCGAGGTCACGCCCGACGACAAGCACGCCCATGTCGTCTTCGAGACCGAAGCGGGCGCGACGGTCACCTATTACGACCCCCGCCGGTTCGGCTTCATGGACCTGATCGCCACCGACGCCGTGGACCGCCACCCGTGGTTCGCGACGATGGGGCCCGAGCCCTTGGGCGAAGCCTTCGACGCCAAGACCCTGGTCGCGGCGTTCAGCGGCCGCAAGCAGGGCCCCAAGACCCTGCTGCTGGACCAGAAGACCGTCGCGGGCCTGGGCAACATCTATGTCTGCGAGGCCCTGCACCGCGCCCATATCTCGCCGTTCAAGCCGGCGGGCATGATCGCCGGCAAGCGGCTGGGACCCCTGACCACGGCGATCAAGGACGTGCTGGCCGAGGCCGTCGAGGTCGGCGGATCGTCCCTGAAGGACTTCGCGGCGGCCGACGGCGCCCTGGGCTATTTCCAGCACCGTTTCCGGGTCTATGACCGCGCGGGCCAGCCATGCCCCACGCCCGGCTGCAAGGGGGTGATCGCCCGCGAGGTCCAGGCGGGCCGATCGACCTTTTTCTGCCCGGTCTGCCAGGTGTGAGCCGGGGTCGGCTGCGAGGCGGACGTCGGAGGCCCCTGAAGGGCGCCCCCGCCGCCGCCCCGGGCCTCTAGGACTTGGATTTCAGCATGCCGTGCATGCCGATCCATCGGACGTAGGCGTCGAACCAGCCCGTGCTGGTCGTGGTCTTCTGGTACATGCCGAACCCATGTCCGCCTTGCTCATAGAGGTGGAACTCGACCGGGCGCTTGGCGGCTCGCCAGCTGTCGATCAGTCCCACGCCGCTGTTGGCGAAGAACGGATCATCGGCGGCCAGGGCCACGAACATCGGCGGGGCGTCGGCCGGCGCGGTCACGGGCGTGATCGGGCCGTAGATGAGGCCGATGAAGGCGGGTTTGGCGTCGTCCCCTGACAAGGTCGTCGCCAAGGTCAGCATGGCGCCGGCGGAAAACCCCAGCATGCCGATGCGGTCGGGATCGACATGCCATTCGGTCGCCCTCTGGCGAACGAGCGCGAACGCCGCGCGCGAGTCGGCGATCTGCGGGGCCAGGCCGGCCATAGCGGCCCGCGGATCGGGCCGCGGCCTCTGTGCGGTGGTCGAGAACATCTCGGCCATGGAACGCTCGAAGCCCGGCATGTCCGCCGGCGTCGGGTTCAGCCGGTATTTGAGCACGAAGGCGGCCACGCCCTTGTCGGCGAGCGCGCGGGCGACCTCCCAGCCCTCGTTTTCCATCGACAGGGTGCGAAATCCGCCGCCGGGGGCGACGATGACCGCCGCGCCCGTCGCCTTGGCCGGATCGGGCAGGAAGGGCGTCAGCGTCGCCACCGTGACATTGCGGGCGAAGACGCTGTTGTACTGGCGGTGCCAGGACTCCGGCGACGTCGCGCCCGGCAGGGTCCCGGTGTCCAGCGTGATCGCGGTCGGCTGGGCGGGGACGGGGATGGGCGTCATCTTGTCGTTCTGGGCCAGGGCCCCGCCGGCCAGGGCCAGCGCCAGGACCATAGCGCCCAGGCCGGCGCCGAGGGATCGATGTCGACGGCCAGCCGCCCCGAAATCATGGCTTCTCACGGTGTTCCTCCTGCTTTGTTTTTTCTCGGCGCGTCCCTGGACAGCACGGCCCACGGCACGCCAAGTTATGTCCGACAATTGGTAGCGCTAACAATTTGAGGCTTGCAAGAGGGTTTCGCTCGACCATGGTCGGGGGCGCCGCGCGATTGACGATCATTTTTGTCCGAGTAATTCTGGATGGCGCGTCACGGGAGGAAGACCGATGAAATCGGCATGGATAGCGCTTGCGCTGGGGGCGGCGATGTCCGTCGCATCGCCGGCCTGGGCGAGTGACGCGAAGCCGGCCGAGCCGGGTTCGAACCCCCTCTTTCGCGACAGGTTCACGGCGGATCCCGCGCCGCTGGTCGTCGGTGACCGCCTGTTTCTCTACGTCGGCCACGACGAGGCCCAGCGCGACGAAATGTTCAACATGCGCGAGTGGCTGGTCTATTCGACGACGGACATGAAAAGCTGGACGTCCTATCCGCCGATCATGAAGGCCACGGACTTCAAGTGGGCCAAGAAGGACGCCTGGGCGTCGCAGACGATCCAGAAGAACGGGAAATTCTACTTCTACGCCGCCGTCGAGCACGACAGCTCACACCCCGGCAAGGCCGTCGGCGTGGCGGTGTCGGACAAGCCGACCGGTCCCTTCGTCGACGCGCGCGGATCCGCCCTGATCACCAATGAGATGACGCCCAAGGGAACGCACAGCTGGGAGGACATCGATCCCACGGTGTTCACCGATGACGATGGCACGACCTGGATCGCCTGGGGCAACCGCCAGTGCTACCTCGCCAAGCTCAAGCCGAACATGATCGAGATCGACGGCCCCATCACCGAGATCACCCCTCCGCACTTCGAGGAGGGGCCTTGGCTGCACAAGCGTGGCGGCCTCTACTATCTGAGCTACGCCTCGCTTGATCGGACAACGCAGCGCGACGAGCACGTTTCCTACGCGACCGCGCCCTCGATCACCGGTCCCTGGACCTACCGCGGCGAACTCACCGGATCGGGCAAGTACAGCTTCACGATTCATCCCGGCATCGTCGAGTTCAAGGGCGACTGGTACATCTTCCTGCACAACGCGACCTTGGCGATCGGTGACCTGAACGGGGCGATCGGGCGTCGGGCGGTGACGGTCGAGCGCCTTCGCTACAATGCCGACGGCTCCCTCAGGCCTGTGGTGCAGACCGAGGCGGGCGTGTCGGCGCCGCCCTGACCGCGATGTCACGGCCTGGCTGTTCAGGCGCGCTGAGAGGTTGACCAACCCCAGGGCTCCCCAACGTCGCCGACCTCTCTATAAAGGCGGCGCTCAACAGGAGACCCGCCGATGGCCTACGAGACCCTGATCGTCGAAACCCCCGAGGCCGCGCCCGGCGTGACCCTGGTCCGGCTGAACCGGCCCGAGGCCCTGAACGCCCTGAACACCGCCTTGCTGGCCGAACTCGGCCAAGCTCTGGCGGCGGCCCAGGCCGACGACGCCGTGGGCTGCATCGTCGTCACCGGCTCGGCCAAGGCCTTCGCGGCCGGGGCCGACATCAAGGAGATGTCCGACAAGTCCTACGCCCAGATGTTCAAGGACGACTTCTTCGCCGCCGGCGCGCGGGCCATCGAGGGCACCCGCAAGCCGATCATCGCCGCGGTGGCGGGCTACGCCCTGGGCGGCGGCTGCGAGCTGGCGATGATGTGCGACTTCATCCTGGCCGCCGACACGGCCAAGTTCGGCCAGCCGGAGATCAATCTCGGGGTCGCCCCCGGCATCGGCGGCACCCAGCGCCTGACGCGCCTGGTCGGCAAGTCCAAGGCCATGGACATGATCCTGACCGGCCGGATGATGGGCGCCGAGGAAGCCGAGCGAGCCGGCCTGGTGTCACGGATCTTCCCGGCCGACACCCTGGTCGACGAGGCCCTGGCCGTGGCGGCCAAGATCGCCGCCCAGTCGCCGCTGGCCACGGCGATGAACAAGGAGCTGGTCAACGCCGCCTACGAGACCACGCTCAGCACCGGCGTCGCGCTGGAGCGGCGCCTGTTCCACTCGCTGTTCGCCTTCGACGACCAGAAGGAAGGCATGGCGGCCTTCGTCGAGAAGCGCAAACCGGCGTTCAAGGGCTCGTGAACGCCGTTTGAGCCGCGCGAGCGATTCTGGCCCGGCGATGGATTGACCCCGGGCGGTCGTTCCCGTATATCCGCGCGCTCTTGATTTCTCCTGCTTCGCGGCTGCCCGCGCGGCTGTCCGTTTGAAGGTCCGAACTATGGCCAATAATCCCGGCGCCAAGAAAGCGATCCGCAAGATCGCTCGTCGCACCGAAGTGAACACCGCTCGCCGCTCGCGCGTCCGCACCTACCTGCGCAAGTTCGAAGACGCCCTGGCCGCCGGCGACGCCGCCGTCGCCAAGGCTGCTTTCATCGAAGCGCAATCGGAACTGATGCGCGCCGTCTCCAAGGGCGTCGTCCACCCCAACACCGGCTCGCGCAAGGTTTCGCGCCTGGCGGCTCGCTTGAAGAAGCTTGATCAGGCCGCTGCCTAATCCAGTTTTTAGCCGAACGTCGTTCGGCTAGCGAATTCAAAGACTTAGGAAAGCCGATCGAGGAAACTCGGTCGGCTTTTTCTATTGCCTTTTTTCAAACTCAAGATTGTCCACGAGACATTCGGTTGGGTGAACGCGGGGGTCCCAAATTGCATTCCCTTGGCGGGCGAGGACGTCTGTCGAGTCAACAGAAATATCCGCCGACGGACTCAAGTTTTCCGTTTGACCGGCGGGGGCCGCTGGCTAGTTTAAGGGTCTCAACGCTCTTCCAGTCCATGGAGATCACTGGCGGCGGCCGAACCCTTGCGTTCGCCGATCARCCCCCTGTGCCTGCTGGACAACGAAGACTTGAGACGCGGTCGTGCGCCATGGGGGGCGGCGATCGGGGATAACACGACATACCGAGGCGGTGACCGATGACGACCAAAGGCGGGGTAGTGACCCAAGAGTTTTCGGCTGCGTTCTCGACGGTGGCCTGCGAGCCCGCGGGCGTCGTCTGGAATAAGGTCTGCGTGGTGCTGAAGCGCGAGCTGGGCGACGCGGCTTTCGGCTCGTGGATCGCGCCCGCCGTGCTGCGCGAAGGCCAGGCCGGCGACGTGGTGGTGGTGACGCCGACCGGGATCGCGCGCGACTGGATTCGCCGCAGCGCCTGGCGTCGCGTCAGCGAGCTGTGGGCGGCCAACGATTCCACCTCGCGCCGGCTGGATCTCAAATCGCGCCTGGAATTCGAAGCCGCCAATGGCGCTTCTTCGGTGAGCGGGGCCGGCTATGAAGCCAAGGCCGAGCCGATCGAGATCGTGCTGCCGGTGTCCAGCGACGTGCCCGCCCTGGCGCCGACCAACGGCTCCAAGCCCTCGCCCGTCCAGGGTCTGCAGGAACGCTTCACCTTCGACACCTTCGTGCCGGGTCCGGCCAACGAATTCGCCCACGCCGTGGCGCGCCGCGTGGCGAGCTGGGCCGACGGCCACTTCAATCCGGTGCTGTTCCACGGCCCCTACGGCTTCGGCAAGACCCACCTGCTCAACGCCCTGGCCTGGGAGGCCATGCGCCAGGCCCCGACCAAGCGCGTGGTCTATCTGACCGCCGAGCGCTTCCTGTCGACCTTCGTGCGGGCGGTGATGGATCGCCAGACGGCGGCCTTCAAGGAAGAGCTGCGCGGCGCCGACCTGCTGATCATCGACGACGTCCACTTCATCGCCGGCAAGCAGTCGAGCCAGGAAGAGCTGTTCCACACCCTGACCGCCTTGGTCGAGGACGGCCGCCGGGTGGTGTTCTCCTCGGACCGCGCCCCGGCGGCGATGACCGAGATGGACGCCCGCCTGCGCTCGCACCTGTCGGCGGGCCTGGTCTGCGGCCTGGAGCCGGCCGACCGCGCCCTGCGCCTGGGCATCCTGGACCGCAAGCTGCAGGCCCTGTCGCGCCAGCACGGCTTCGAGCCGACCATGCGCCCCGAGGTGCTGAACTTCCTGGCCGACCGCTTCACCGACAGCGTCCGCGAGCTGGAAGGCGCGCTGAACACCCTGTCGGCCCGGGCTGGCGAAGGCGTCTCGCGCCTGTCCCTGGACGAGGTCCAGGCGATCCTGCGTCCGCATCTGCGGGCCGGCGAGAAGCGCATCACCATCGACGACATCCAGAAGGCCACGTCCGAGCACTACGGCATGAAACAGGCCGACCTGCTCAGCGAGCGCCGCAACCGCGCCATCGCCCGTCCGCGCCAGGCGGCCATGTGGCTGGCCAAGCAGCTGACCACCCGCTCGCTGCCCGACATCGGCCGGCGCTTCGGCGGCCGCGACCACACCACGGTCCTGCACGCCGTGCGCCGCATCGAGGCCCTGCGCGCCGAGGACCCGGTGCTGAGCCAGGATCTGGAGACGATCACGCGGAAGCTGCGGGGCTGAAGGCTTCCAGCCAAGTCATGACAAAGGGCGGCTCCTCGCGGGGCCGCCCTTTTCTTTGTGCGGTGAACACTTGACCCCTATGGGGGCGGACAGACGGCGAAGCCGTCAGGTGGGGGCAAGTGGGTGAGCCGCCGTCGCCCGTCTCAACGTGATGTTGATCCGCCCTCCCCCCGGCACCAGCCCGGACGACCCGGGCAGGATCCGGTCCACCCCGTGGAACGCCAGCCGCGCCGGTCCCGACAGCCGGCAAACATCCCCTGACGACAACCGCAGCGACCGCGTCGGGTCCTTGCGCGCGGTCCCGCCGATCCGGAACACCGCGGTGTCGCCCAGCGAGACCGACAGCACCGGAAAGCGCGGATCGGCTTCGTCGCGGTCCTGGTGCAGGCCCATGCGGGCGTCGCCGCGATAGAGATTGATCAGGGCGGCGTCGGGCGGGGTTTCCGGATCGCCCAGGTCCGCCCAGAGGTCGAGCAAGGCCTGGGGCATGTCCGGCCAGGGCTCTCCGGTGTCCGGATGGCGGTCGGCGTAGCGATAGCCGGTCTTGTCGCTGGTCCAGCCCAGCGGCCCGAAGCTGGTCATCGCCACGCTCATGGCCTTGCCGTAGGCGGTTTCGTAATTTGCGGGCGGCGCGATGTCGAAGGCGGCCTGGACCAGACGCGTCAAATCGTTCTGGGCCTTGGGGTCCAGCAGACCGCGCCATAGGTCGAAACCTGGCAGAACGCTGATCGGTTTAATCATTACGGAGATTTAATGCGCCAGACGCGTTGCGACAGTGTTGGTTTGCGCCCGCCGGGCCTGCCGCCCGAACAAATTTTGCAATCCAGGGCCGTTCATGCGTCGACTTCTCTCTTCCGCGGCTGCCGCCGTGCTCGTTTTTGCCGCCGGATCCGCCTTGGCCGCAACCCCGGTTTCCAAGGCCGCCACGGCCGCGAAGCCGGCGATCACCGCCGCCAATGTCACCACCCAGCTGCCGCGCRGCGTGGTCCCGACGCACTATGATCTGGCCTTCACCCCCGACGCCGACAAGCTGACCTTCACCGCCTCGGTGAAGATCAATATCGACGTCGCCGCCCCGACCAGCACCATCACCCTGCAGGCCGCCGACCTCGACTTCGCCAAGGTCGAGATGGTCGGCCCAAATGGCGCCAAGGAGGGCGTGGCCAAGGTCACCGTCGACGCCGAGGCCCAGACCGCCACCTTCACCTTCGCGAAGCCGATCGCCAAGGGCGCTCACGTCCTGGCCATCGACTACAGCGGCAAGATCTACAAGCAGGCCGCCGGCCTGTTCGCGCTGGACTACGACACCGACCAGGGCAAAAAGCGCGCGCTCTACACCCAGTTCGAGAACAGCGACGCCCGCCGCTTCATCCCCTCGTGGGACGAGCCGTTCTTCAAGGCCACCTACGACGTCCAGGTGACGGTCCCGACCGGCCAGATGGCCATCGGCAACATGCCGATCGCCAAGACCCAGGACCTCTCCGGCGGCAAGTCCAAGGTCACCTTCGCCACCTCGCCGAAGATGTCGACCTACCTGCTGTTCTTCGGCCTGGGCGAGTTCGACCGCGCCACCGCCAAGGTCGGCGACGTCGAGATGGGCGTGATCACCAAGAAGGGCGACCTGGCCAAGGCCGACTTCGCCCTGAAGTCCTCGGGCCCGATCCTGCAGTGGTACAACGACTATTTCGGCGCCCCCTACCCGCTGCCGAAGCTGGATCACATCGCCGCCCCCGGCCAGAGCCAGTTCTTCAGCGCCATGGAGAACTGGGGCGCGATCTTCTACTTCGAATACGCCCTGCTGGACGACCCGGCGATCTCGACCCAGGCCGACCGCGAGAACATCTACACCACCGTGGCCCACGAAATGGCCCACCAGTGGTTCGGCGACCTGGTCACCATGTCGTGGTGGGACGATCTGTGGCTGAACGAGGGCTTCGCCTCGTGGATGGAAGGCCGGGCCACCGAGCACTTCCACCCCGAATGGAACAGCCAGCTGGGCGCGATCGGCGGCCGTGAATACGCCATGGGCCTGGACTCGCTGGCCACCACCCACCCTGTCGTGCAGCACGTCGAGACCGTCGACCAGGCCAGCCAGGCCTTCGACGGCATCACCTACCAGAAGGGCGAGGCGGTCATCCGCATGCTCGAGGCTTACGTCGGTCCCGAGGCCTGGCGTAGCGGCGTGCGCACCTACATCAAGGCCCACGCTCACGGCAGCAGCACCACCGACGACCTGTGGACCGAGGTCGAGAAGGCCGCCGGCAAGCCGATCACCGCCATCGCCCACGACTTCACCCTGCAGCCGGGCGTCCCGCTGATCACGGTCGAGGCCGGCGCTTGCGCGGCCGGCAAGACCCCGGTGACCCTGACCCAGGGCGAGTTCAGCCGCGACAAGCCGACCAAGACCCCCCTGGCCTGGCGCGTGCCGGTCTCGGCCCAGGTCGCCGGCTCCAGCGCCGTGGCCAAGACCTTGGTGGTCGGCGGCAAGGGTTCGCTGAGCGTCGAAGGCTGCGGCCCGGTGGTCGTCAACGCCGGCCAGGCCGGCTATTTCCGCACCCTCTACACGCCCAAGGCCTTCGGCGGCCTCTCGGCCGGCTTCGCCAAGCTGCCGGCCATCGACCAGCTGGGCGTGATCTCCGACGCCTGGGCCCTGGGTCTGAACGGCCAGCAGGCCGTCACCGACGCCCTGGACCTGGTCCAGGCCACCCCGGCCGACGCGGACCCGCAGGTCTGGGGCAAGGTGGTGGGCGTGCTGGCCGATGTGGACGTCATGTACGACCACGCTTCGCCCGAGCGCGCCGCCTTCCGCAAGTTCGCCCTGTCCCGCCTGTCGCCGGTGTTCGACAAGATCGGCTGGACGGCCAAGCCGGGCGAGGCCGCTCCGGTCGCCTCGCTGCGCGCCTCCCTGATCGTGCGGCTGGGCGCCCTGGGCGACCCGGCGGTGATCGCCGAGGCCAAGCGCCGCTACGCCGCCGACAAGACCGACCCCAYCGCCGTGCCCGGTCCGTTGCGCAAGTCGATCCTGGCCGTCGTGGCCCGCCACGCCGACGCCGCGGCCTGGGACGCCCTGCACGAACAGGCCAAGGCTGAGAAGACCCCGCTGATCCGCGACCAGCTCTACACCCAGATGGCCTCGACCGAGGATGAGGCCCTGGCCGCCAAGGCCCTGGCGCTGGCCCTGACCGACGAGCCCGGCGAGACCCTGTCGGCCAACATGATCTCGCGAGTCGCGGTCCTGCACCCCGACCTGGCCTTCGACTTCGCCTTGGCCCACAAGGACGCGGTCAATGGCAAGGTCGATGCGGCCTCGGCGACCAAGTTCATCCCGAACCTGGCGAAAACCTCGGCCGATCCGGCGATGATCGGCAAGGTCACCGCCTACGCCGCGGCCAATCTGCCGGCCGGCTCGCGCGGCGAGGCCGACAAGTCGGTCGCCTCGATCACTGACCGCATCAAGGCCCGCAAGGCCGCCCTGCCGGCGATCAGCGCCTGGGTCGCCAAGAAAGGCTGAGGCCCGGAAACACCGGAGACGAACACGGTCTCTGAGTGGATTCAGCGAACGCGAGTTGAGGCTTTCGGGCCGCTCTCGTCGGCTATCTGACGGAAGGGCCGCGCTTTTTCGAGCGCGGCCTATTTCGTCGCAGGTCACGATTCCCCTTCATTCCATGCGGGATTGGGCTTGCAGGCTGGCGCCTATCCCCCATATCGGGCATCGAAGCGGGGTTGACGGGCTCGTCAACTTCGATTGAACGAACGCTTTCCGCTTGAACGTCGTTTGAGCGTAAGGATTTGGATCAACCGTTAGAACGCGACCAGACGGGGACGGCTCGAGAAAAACCGGGGCGCTTGCCTTAAGGCCCTTGTCACCGCCGTCCGCCAATCAGGAGCTGCAGGTCTCAACATGAGCAAGATTATCGGTATCGACCTTGGCACCACGAATTCGTGCGTGGCCATCATGGACGGCAAGACCCCGAAGGTGATCGAGAACGCCGAAGGCGCTCGCACCACCCCGTCGGTGGTCGGCTTCCTCGAGGACGGCGAGCGCCTGGTCGGCCAGCCCGCCAAGCGTCAGGCCGTCACCAACCCGACCAACACCCTTTTCGCGATCAAGCGCCTGATCGGCCGCAATTTCGCAGATCCCGTCGTGGCCAAGGACAAGGCCATGGTCCCCTACGAGATCGTCAAGGGTCCGACCGGCGACGCCTGGGTCAAGGCCCACGGCAAGGACTACAGCCCGCAGGAAGTCTCGGCCTTCATCCTGCAGAAGATGAAGGAAGCGGCCGAGAGCCATCTGGGCGAAACGGTCACCAAGGCGGTCATCACCGTTCCGGCCTATTTCAACGACGCCCAGCGTCAGGCCACCAAGGACGCCGGCAAGATCGCCGGCCTTGAAGTCCTGCGCATCATCAACGAGCCGACCGCGGCCGCCCTGGCCTACGGCCTGGAGATGAACGAAGGCAAGAAGATCGCCGTCTACGACCTGGGCGGCGGCACCTTCGACGTCTCGGTCCTGGAAATCGGCGACGGCGTCTTCGAAGTGAAGTCGACCAACGGCGACACCTTCCTGGGCGGCGAGGACTTCGACCTTCGGATCGTCGACTACCTGGCCGACGAGTTCAAGAAGGAGCAGGGCGTCGACCTGCGCAAGGACAAGCTGGCCCTCCAGCGTCTGCGCGAAGAGGCTGAAAAGGCCAAGAAGGAGCTGTCCTCGACGGCTCAGTACGAAGTGAACCTGCCCTTCATCTCGATGAACGCCTCGGGCCCGCTGCACCTGAACATCAAGCTGTCGCGCTCCAAGCTCGAAGCCCTGGTGGAAGATCTGATCACGCGCACCATCGGTCCGTGCGAACAGGCTCTGAAGGACGCCGGCCTGAAGAAGAGCGACATCGACGAAGTGATCCTGGTCGGCGGCATGAGCCGCATGCCCAAGGTCCAGCAAGCCGTGCAGGACTTCTTCGGTCGCGAACCCCACAAGGGCGTGAACCCCGATGAAGTCGTCGCCCTGGGCGCCGCCGTTCAGGCCGGCGTTCTGCAAGGCGACGTCAAGGACGTGCTGCTGCTGGACGTGACCCCCCTGACCCTGGGCATCGAGACCCTGGGCGGCGTGTTCACCCCGCTGATCGAACGCAACACCACCATCCCGACCAAGCGCTCGCAGACCTTCTCGACCGCCGACGACAACCAGTCGGCCGTGACGATCCGCGCCTTCCAGGGCGAGCGTCCGATGGCCGTCGACAACAAGTTCCTGGGGCAGTTCGACCTGCAGGGCATTCCGCCGGCGCCGCGCGGCGTGCCGCAGATCGAGGTCACCTTCGACATCGACGCMAACGGCATCGTCAACGTCCACGCCAAGGACAAGGCGACCAACAAGGAGCACTCGATCCGCATCCAAGCCAACGGCGGCCTCTCCGACGCGGACATCGAGCGCATGGTCAAGGAAGCCGAGGCCAACAAGGCCGAGGACGACAAGAAGAAGGCGCTGGTCGAGGCCAAGAACCAGGGTGAAGCCGCCCTGCACTCGACCGAGAAGGCCTTCGCCGAGCACGGCGACAAGGTTTCGGGTCCGGACAAGGCCGCGATCGAGACCGGCATCACCGAGCTGAAGTCGGCCCTGGAAGGCGAGGACGCCGAGGCGATCTCGACCAAGACCCAGGCCCTGCTCCAGGCTTCGATGAAGCTGGGCGAGGCGATGTACGCCGCTCAACAGGGCGACGGTGAAGGTGGCGAAGACGCCGCCGCCGATGACGGCGTCGTCGACGCCGAATTCGAAGAAGTCGACGACTCCAAGCCGTCGGCGTGACCATGGGTCGCGGGGCGGTGCGCGTGACTTCGGTTCCCTCCGCCCCACCTTTGGGGAACAAGCCTCCCGCCCGCCGCTTGCGGCTGGGCGGGGGCGCCCCCACCTCCTATTTCAACATGGCCTCCTTACCTCACATGGCTGGTGATCGACCCTGATGCGCGACTATTACGAAGTCCTGGGCGTGGCCCGAGGCTGCGATGACGCCGCCTTGAAGGTCGCCTTCCGCAAGATGGCGATGGAGCACCATCCTGACCGCAATGGCGGTTGCGAGAACGCTTCCTCGCGGTTCAAGGAAATCAACGAAGCCTATTCGGTGCTGTCCGACGCCCAGAAGCGCGCCGCCTATGACCGCTTCGGCCATGCCGGGGTGAACGGCGCCCAGGGCGGAGCCGGCGGCTTCGGCGGGGCCGACGCCGGCGATATCTTCAACGACGTCTTTGGCGATGTGTTCGGCGAAATGTTCGGCGGCGGTCGTCGCCAGGCCAGCAACGGCCCCCAGCGCGGCCAGGACCTGCGCTACGACCTGGAGATCACCCTCGAGCAGGCCTATGCCGGCGCCGAGGTCGAGATCAAGGTTCCCGCCGCGATCACCTGCGAGGTCTGCGACGGCTCGGGCGCCAAGCCCGGCACCAGCCCGACGGTCTGCGGCACCTGTGGCGGCGCCGGCCGCGTGCGGGCCACCCAAGGTTTCTTCGCGGTCGAGCGCGCCTGTCCCCGCTGCGGCGGTTCGGGCCGTCTGGTCCTCGACCCGTGCACCGGCTGCCATGGCCACGGCCAGGTGCGCCGCGAGCGCGTGCTGTCGGTGCGCATCCCGGCCGGCGTCGATGACGGCGCCCGCATCCGCCTGGCCGGCGAAGGCKACGCCGGAGCCCGCGGCGGCCCGCGCGGCGACCTCTACCTGTTCCTCTCGGTGATCCCGCACGAACTGTTCGAGCGCGACGGCCTGGACCTGCTGTGCACCGTGCCGGTGCCGATGACGGTGGCCGCCCTGGGCGGCGAGATCGAAGCTCCCTGCCTGCTGGGCGGCGAGAACTGCGACGGCTCCAACCGCCAGACCGTCAAGGTTCCGGAAGGCGCCCAGACCGGCAAGACCGTCCGCCTGAAGGGCCGGGGCATGCCGTCCCTGCGCAGCCGCCAGCGCGGCGATCTGGTGGTCGAGCTGTTCGTGGAAACCCCGACCCACCTGTCGGCCCGGCAGAAAGAGCTGTTGGCCGAGCTCGCCGGCCTGTGCAGCGAAAAACAGAACCCCAAGTCCGCCAACTTCGTCGGCAAGGCCAAGCGCTTCTGGGAAGACGTGACGGGCAGCTGAGATTTCCACCGTGAGATGCAAAAAGGCCCGGACTCCTGCTCCGGGCCTTTTCATATTGCGCCCTCCGCAACGCGTCTGGAGCGTCATCGGCGCCGGAAGCAATTTCTAGTTGAAAAACCCTAGGCGGTATGAACTCTCCTTAAAGGCGCATTCGGCGCAACCAAAGGGGTGTTCAATGCAACTGCGTAGAAAACTGACGATGCTCGGCCTGGCTCTGACCATGGGCGGTGCGGCGGCGATGACCAGCGCGCCGGCCATGGCTCTGCCCAGCTATTGCCTGCAGCAGGCCTGGTGGTTCTGCGACCCCTACTACACGCGCGGGACCACGGAATGGTGGGCCTGCGTCGACGACTTCGTCGCCAACTGCGTCTACAACGGCTGCATCCCCGCCGGCGGCGGTCAGTGCATCGCCGACAAGGTTCCCAAGGCCCTGCCGCTGGAGAAGCTGAAGAAGCACCAGAAGAAGGCCTAGGCCTTCGGCGGCCGTGGGCCCGGGCGCGCGGCCGCCCCGTCTTCTTTCGGCAAATCGCACGTGAACCCTTAACGCCGGCCGCGACGCTCTGTACCTTCCGGCGCGATGAACGCCCCCGCCTCCCCCACCGTCCAGACCTATGACGCCACCGGCGCGACGCCGGTGATGCAGCAGTTCTTCGAGATGAAGGCGCGGCACCCCGACGCCCTGATCTTTTTCCGGATGGGCGACTTCTACGAGCTGTTCTTCGACGACGCCTACAAGGCCGCCGCCGCGTTGGGCATCAGCCAGACCTTCCGGGGCACGCACCTGGGCCAGCCGATCCCGATGGCCGGCGTGCCGCAGCACGCGGCCGAGGCCTATCTGTCCAAGCTGATCCGCCTGGGCTTCAAGGTCGCCGTCTGCGAACAGATGGAAGACCCGGCCGAGGCCCGGAAGCGCGGCTCCAAGTCGGTGGTCCGTCGCGACATCGTCCGGGTGGTCACGCCCGGCACCCTGACCGAGGACGGCCTGCTGGACGCCCGGGGCGCCAACCGCCTGGCCGCCGTGGCCGTGCGGGCCGGCCAGGCGGCCGTGGCGGCCGTCGAGTTGTCGACCGGCGAGGTCGAGTGCTTCCTGGTCGCCAAGGACGCCGTGGCGGCGATCCTGGCGGCCCTGGCGCCCTCCGAGACCCTGGTCGCCGACCGCCTCCTGGCCGATGACCAGCTCGCCCAAACGCTGAAGATCTGCGGCGGCCTGGTCCAGCCCATGCCCTCGGCCCTGTCCGAGCCCCAGGCGTCGGAGACCCGCGTGAAGCGGCTCTACGGCGTCGACACCCTGGACGGGTTCGGCGGGCTCTCGTCGGCCGAGATCGGGGCCCTGGGCCTGATCGCCGCCCATCTGGAGATGACCCAGGCCGGCAAGCTGCCGGCCCTGCGCGCCCCGCGCCGCGCCGCCGAGGCCGACGTGATGGCCATCGACCCGGCCACCCGCTCGAGCCTCGAGATCGACCGCACCCAAAATGGTGATCGAAGTGGCTCGCTGCTGGCCTGCATCGACCGCACGGTCACCGCCGGCGGCGCCCGGATGCTGGCCTCGCGCCTGGCCCGGCCGCTGCTGGATCCCCACGCCATCGACGCCCGCCTGGACGCCGTGGAGTGGTTCGTCGACCACCGGGTGCTGCGCGAACGCCTGCGCGAGCTGCTGAAGGGGGCCGGCGACATGGCCCGCGCCCTGTCGCGTCTGGCCCTGGGCCGGGGCGGACCGCGCGACCTGGGCTGCATCAAGGACGGCCTGAAGACCGGCGAGAAGCTGGCCGGCCTGGTCGGCGGCTCGGGCGACCCGCTGTCGCCGCCGCCCGCCGAACTGGAATCGGCCCTCAAGGCCCTGACCCCCTCGCTGCACGTCGGCCTGTCGCGCCTGCTGGACGCCCTGGAAGTGGGCCTGGGTCCCGACCTGCCGGCCCTGGCCCGCGACGGCGGCTTCGTGGCGGCCGGCGTGCGTCCCGAGCTGGACCAGGCCCGCGCCCTGCGCGACGACAGCCGCCGGGTGGTCATCGCCCTGGAAACCCGGCTCTGCCAGGAAAGCGGCGTGCCGCTGAAGATCCGCCACAACGGCGTGCTGGGCTATTTCGTCGAGGCCACGGCCGGCAAGGCCGACCCGCTGTTCCAGCCGCCGCTGAACGCCACCTTCATCCACCGCCAGACCCTGGCCAACCAGGTGCGGTTCACCACCGTCGAGCTGGCCGACCTGGACGCCCGCATCGCCCAGGCCGCCGAGCGGGCCCTGGCCATGGAGGTCGCGGCCTTCGAGGACTGGCGCGCCGAGGCCGCCGCCCTGGCCGAGCCGATCCAGCTGGCCGCCGAGGCCCTGGCCAGGCTGGACGTCGCCGCCGCTCTCGCGGAATGGGCCGAAGACGCCGGCGCCGTGCGCCCGACCGTCGACAAGTCCCTGGCCTTCGACGCCCGCGCCGCCCGCCATCCGGTGGTCGAGGCCGCCGTCAAGCGGGCCGGCGACCCCTACACCCCCAACGACTGCCGCCTGGACGCGGCCGGCGAGGCCGGGGCGCGGCTGTCGATCGTCACCGGTCCGAACATGGCCGGCAAGTCAACCTTCCTGCGCCAGAACGCCTTGCTGGCGATCCTGGCCCAGTCGGGCTGCTACGTGCCGGCAAAGAGCCTGCGCCTCGGCGTCGTCGACCGGCTGTTCAGCCGCGTGGGCGCCGGCGACGACCTGGCCCGAGGCCGTTCGACCTTCATGATGGAGATGGTCGAGACCGCCGCCATCCTGACCCAGGCCAGCCCGCGCAGCCTGGTGATCCTGGACGAGATCGGCCGGGGCACGGCCACCTATGACGGCCTGGCCATCGCCTGGGCCTGCGCCGAGGCCCTGCACGACACCAACCGCTGCCGCGCCCTGTTCGCCACCCACTATCACGAGCTGGCCACGCTGGAGACGCGGCTGGCCCACGTCTCGAACCTCAGCCTCCGCGCCAAGGAGTGGAACGGGGACCTGGTCTTCCTGCACGAAGCCGCCGCCGGTCCCGCCGACCGCTCCTACGGGGTGCAGGTGGCCAAGCTGGCCGGGGTGCCGCCCCAGGTCGTGGCCCGCGCCAAGGAGGTGCTGGACCGCCTGGAGAGCAAGACCGAATCGCCGGCCAAGCTGGACGAGCTGCCGCTGTTCGCCGCCTCCGCCCCCCTATCGGCGCCCGTTATGGCGGCGCCCAGCCGCACCGATGCGGCGCTGGGCGAGCTGGACGTCGACGGCATGAGCCCGCGCGAGGCGCTGGACGCGCTTTACCGTCTTAAGGCTCTGCTCAAGACCTGAGGTCCTATAGTGAAGGCGCGCGGGTCGCCGAACTGGTTTTCGGGTTCGACGATCGCGCTCTGGGATACCATATAGTCGCCATGCCCCGCCGCCTTCGCCCCACGCCTCTTGAACACGTCGTCGACGGCCACGCCTTGCGCGCCCGGCTGTCGGCCGCCGCCCTCGACCTGATCGGCGACGAGGCCGGCCAGCGGGCCCGCGCCATCGAGATCCTGAAACAGGCGCTGTTTCGCGGCCGGATGATCGCCAAGGAGCGGCTGGAGAACGGGGCCGGCGGCCTGGAGACGGCCCGGCTGCTCAGCGGCGTCACCGACGAGGTGATCACCGCCCTCTACGACTTCACCACCGTCCACGTGTTCCGGGCCCGCAACCCCACCGAGGGCGAGCGCCTGTGCCTGCTGGCCGTGGGCGGCTACGGCCGCCGCACCCTGGCGCCGTTCAGCGACATCGATCTGCTGTTCTTGCGGCCCTACAAGCAGACGCCGCACGCCGAGAGCGTGATCGAGTACATGCTGTATGCGCTGTGGGACCTGGGCTTCAAGGTCGGCCACGCCTCGCGGACCATCGAGGAGTGCGTGCGGCTCTCCAAGGAAGACTACACGATCCGCACCTCGATCCTGGAGGCCCGCCGCCTGACCGGCGACGAGCGCCTGGGCGAGGAGCTGAAGAAGCGGTTCCGCGACGACGTCATGAAGGGCACGGGCGCGGCCTTCGTCGCCGCCAAGCTCAAGGAGCGCGACGACCGCCAGGCCCGGGCCGGCGCCAGCCGCTACATGGTCGAGCCCAATGTGAAAGAGGGCAAGGGCGGCCTGCGCGACCTGCACACCCTGATGTGGATCGCCGAATACCTGCACCCGGTCGACCGCCCGGAGGACGTCTTCCTGCTGGAGGTGTTCGACCGCCGCGAGGCCAAGGGCTTCATCCGCGCCTTCGATTTCCTGCACGCGGTGCGCGCCCACCTGCACTTCGCCACCGGCCGGCCCGAAGAGCGCCTGACCTTCGACCTGCAGCCCGAGATCGCCCGCCGCATGGGCTATGGCGACCGCGGCGACGCCCCGGCGGTGGAGCGCTTCATGCGCCGCTACTTCCTGGTGGCCAAGGAGGTCGGCGCCCTGACCCGCGCCTTCTCGGCCAAGCTGGAGGCCGAGCACTTCAAGCATGAGCCCAAGGGCATCTCGCGGTTCCTGCCTGGCGGCGGCAAGCCCAAGCGCAAGGCCCTGGACGTAGCCGGATTCTACGAGGACGGCGGCCGCCTGAACATCGATGGCCCGGTGGTGTTCGAGCGCGACCCGGTCAACCTGATCCGCCTGTTCAAGACCGCCGACGAGCGCGACCTGGACCTGCACCCCGACGCCTTCACGGCGGTGACCCGCAACCTGAACCTGATCACCTCGAAGGTCCGCCGCGACCGCCACGCGACCCAGGCGTTCCTGGACCTGCTGGCCCGGGGCAAGCGCTCGTACCGCACCCTGACCCTGATGAACGACGCCGGGGTGCTGGGCCGGTTCGTCCCGGAATTTGGCCGCATCGTCGCCCAGATGCAGTTCAACATGTACCACTCCTACACGGTGGACGAGCACACCCTGCGGGCCGTGGGCGTCATCGGCGACATGGCCGCCRGCCGCCTGGTCGACGACCACCCGCTGGCCGTCTCCATCATGCCGCTGATCGAGGACCGCGAGGCCCTGTTCCTGGCCATGCTGCTGCACGACACCGGCAAGGGCGGGGTGGGGGGTCAGGAAAAGGCCGGCGCCCGCAGCGCCCGCAGCGCCTGCGAGCGGCTGGGCGTGGACCGGCTGAAGGTCGAGCTGGTGGCCTGGCTGGTCGAGAACCACCTGGTGATGAGCGATTTCGCCCAGAAGCGCGACGTGGCCGACCCCGGCACGGTCGCCGCCTTCGCCCGCATCGTCGAGAACCCCGAGCGCCTGCGCCTGCTGCTGGTCATCACCGTCGCCGACATCCGCGCCGTGGGACCGGGCGTCTGGAACGGCTGGAAGGGCCAGCTGCTGCGCGAGCTCTATAACGCCACCGAGGCCGTCTTCCGGGGCGGGCGCGGCAGCGACGCCGCCGCCAGCGTCCAGCGCCACCAGGAGGCCGCCGCCGAGGCCGCGCGCGAGGCCCTGGTCGAGGCCGACCCCGCCGCCAAGGGCTGGGCCCAGGCCATGGAGGCCGCCTATTTCGGGGCCTTCTCGCAGGACGACCTGAAGTCCCATGCCGAACTGGCCCGCCGCGCGGCGATTCAGGGCGGGGCCGCGGCCGAGGGCCGCGTGCCCGTGGGCGCCAACGCCGCCGAGATCGTCATCGCCGCCAAGGACCGCCGCGGCCTGTTCGCCGACCTCGCCCTGGCCATCTCGTCGCTGGGCGGCAATGTCGTCGGGGCCCGGGTCTTCACCTCGCGCCAGGGCCAGGCCCTGGACGTGTTCCATGTGCAGGACGTGACCGGGTCGGCCCTGGGCTGCGAAAATCCCCGCGCCCTGCGCCGCCTGGCCGACGCCCTGGAGGCCGCTGGCCGCGGCGAGCCCCTGCTGGTCGAACCCCGGCGCGGCGCCGAGCAGTCACGCACCGCCGCCTTCTCGATCGCCCCCACGGTGGTGGTCGACAACGAGGCCTCCAACGAGGCCACGGTGGTCGAGGCCTCGGGCCGCGACCGCCCGGGCCTGCTGCAGGCCCTGGCCCGCACCCTGGCCGACAACGGCCTGTCCATCCAGTCGGCCCACATCGACGGCTACGGCGAACGGGCGGTCGACGCCTTCTACGTGCAGACGTCGGAGGGCGGGAAACTAGGGGACGCCAAGAAGGTCGCGACGCTGAAGGCGGATCTGCTGGCGGCGCTGGAGCAGAACGAGGCCGGGGCGCCGAACACGCGGCCGGGGCTGAAGCGGGCGCGGGCCAGCGTGGCGCGGTAGTTGGTGGGTTAGACTCAAGCCGGACGATCGAACCCCTCTCTCACAGAGAGAGGGAGGGGCCCGCCGCCGCAGACGGTGGGAGGGTGAGAGGTTTTACCCTGTCCGATCGGAGTACGGCCAGAAGGTCATCGGCGACTGCGCCGGGATCTGCCAGAATCCGCGCGTTGGGAAACCTCAGAACCGCATTGGCGTGGGATCACACTGACTTGCCCCCACCGGGCGACTTCGTCGCCTGTCCGCCCCCATAGGGGGCGGAGGACGCCGTCTTCCCCCTGTGGGCGAAGACGACTGCGAAGCGGTCCGTAGGGGGCAAGTGTTCGGTGCACTGAAAACCCTCCATAAATCCCCAAACCCTCGCTTGACGGCCCCCCGTCCAGCCCGCAGAAGCCATCCGTGACCGACATCGCGCCCCCCGACCAAACCCCGACCGACCAGGCCCCCGCCAAGAAGGCCGGCGGCCTGTTGAAGTCGTCGGCGATCTATTCCGGCCTGACTCTGATCAGCCGGTTCATGGGGTTCGCCCGCGACCTGGCGGTCTCGTACCGGATGGGGGCCAGCGCCACGCCGGCGGCCGACGCCTATAACGCCGCCCTGGCCTTCCCGAACCTGTTCCGCCGGTTCTTCGCCGAGGGCGCCTTCGCCGCGGCCTTCGTGCCGGCCTACGCCAAGTCGCTGCAGCGCGACGGCGAGGAGAAGGCCGACATCCTGGCCGGCGACGCCATGGCCACCCTGGCGGCCTCGACGATCATCATCACCATCGTCTGCCAGCTGGCCATGCCGTGGCTGATGATGCTGATCAGCCCGGGCTTCGGCTGGGGCACCGAGAAGTACAAGCTGGCGGTGCTGCTGACCCAGATCACCATGCCCTACCTGCCGTGCATGGCCATCGTCGCCCACCTGTCGGGCGTGCTGAACGCCCGCGACCGCTTCGTGCTGTCGGCCGGGGCGCCGATCCTGCTGAACATCGCCACCCTGATCTTCATCCTGCCCCAGACGAGCGCCGTCGGCGCCGCGACCTGGGGTTCGGTGGGGGTGATCGTGGCCGGCGTCGCCCAGGCCGCCCTGCTGACCTGGGGCGTCAACAAGTCCGGCGCCAAGGTCCACTGGCGGCTGCCGCGCCTGACGCCGGAAGTGCGCGAGCTGATCGGCCGGGCCATCCCCGGCGCCCTGGCGGCCAGCGCCACCCAGGTCAACATCTTCATCTCCGGCAACCTGGCCAGCAACGTGCCCGGCGGCCGCACCTGGCTGGCCACCGCCGACCGCCTGTACCAGCTGCCGCTGGGCCTGGTGGGCGTGGCCATCGGGGTCGCCCTGCTGCCGCGCCTGTCGCGGGCCGTGAACACCGGCGACGGCGACGACGCCCAGTCCGCCATGGACCAGGCCATCACCCTGGCCATGGCCCTGACCATCCCGGCCGCCGCGGCCCTGGTCTCGATGCCCGGCTTCCTGTCGGACGCCCTCTACACCCGGGGTCAGTTCACCAGTTTCGACGCCAGCCAGACGGCCTCGGCCCTGTTCTTCTACGGCCTGGGCACCCCGGCCTTCGTGCTGCAGCAGTTGTATTC
>NZ_JBFTZS010000004.1:0-29396 GCF_056406675.1 Caulobacter sp. P1_B12_2
GTGGTAGCTGACGCTCTCGGCGGCCAGCAGTTCCTCGCGGCCCACCTTGCCCTCGGCGTAGAGGGCGCGGATGCGGGCCTTTTCCGAGTTGGGCAGACCCGAGGTCATCGGGCCGGCCGGCACGAACATCGCCGGCAGGTGGCTGAAGGTCAGGGCGCCGATCAGCAGGCCCGGCACGATCTTGTCGCAGACGCCCAGATACAGCGCGCCGTCGAAGGCGTCGTGGGTCAGGGCGATGCCCGTGGCCATGGCGATCACGTCGCGCGAGAACAGCGACAGCTCCATGCCCGGCCGCCCCTGGGTGACGCCGTCGCACATGGCCGGAACGCCGCCGGCGAACTGGGCGGTGGCCCCGACCTCGCGCGCGGCGTCCTTGATCAGCGCCGGATACTCTTCCAGCGGCTGGTGGGCCGACAGCATGTCGTTATAGGCCGACACGATGCCCAGGTTGGGGGCGTTGACGTCCAGGGCGCGGATCTTGTCCACCGCCGGCGAGGCGGCGAAGGCGTGGGCCCAGTTGGCGCAGGACAGCTTGGCGCGGCCGGGTTGAGCGGCCGCCGCCGCGTCGAGATTGGCCAGGTAGGTGGCGCGCGTGTCGCGGCTGCGCTCGATGATCCGCGCGGTGACTTCGGCGATGACGGGATGCAGGGCCATGGTGTTACTCCGCCCACAGGATACGGACCGGGGCGCGGTCCTGGTTCAAAATCGCGGCGATCGGCAAGCTTTGATCGACCGGACCTTCGAGCAACGTCTTCTTGGCGCCGCCGGTGATCAGCAGGACGATCAGCGACGACTGGATCAACGCCTGGAAGGTCAGGCTGATCCGGGGCAGGTCCGGCGCCGGCTGGCCGGGCGGAACCGAGATCACGCTGCGCTTGGACTTGGGGTCCAGCCCTTCGGCCAGCTTCGGGTTGCCCGGGAACAGCGACGCGAAGTGGCCGTCCGGGCCGACGCCCAGCAGGGTGACGCCGAACGGCAGCGCCTTGGCGACGCCGGCCTCGGCCCTGGCCGCGACCTCGTCCTGGGCCACGCCGTCGAAATAGAGCGGCGCGAAGCCGGCCTTGGCCGCCTCCCCTTGCAGCAGATGCCGGCGAACCAGGCCTTCGTTGCTGCTGGGGTCGGACGACGGCACGAAGCGCTCGTCGGTCAGGGTGACCACGACCTTGTCCCAGGGCACGGTCATCGTCGACAAGCGATCATAGACCGGCGCGGGCGTCGAACCGCCCGTGGCCGCGAAGCCGGCCTGGCCGCGCTTGGCCACCGCGTCGGTCAGAGCCGAGGCCACGACGGAGGCGGCGGCGTCGTACAGGGCCTCGCGGGTGGCGAAGGCCTCGATCTTGGGGAGGGTCATGGTCGCCATGCCTACTCGTTCCAAGCCCGGCCTTGGGGCGAGATCAGCGCCGTGGCGCTGTGCGGACCCCAGGTGCCGGCGGCGTAGGGTGCGGGCTCGATCTTGGCCTCGGCCCAGGCGGCCGATACGCCGTCCAYGAACTTCCAGGCCTGCTCCACCTCGTCACGCCGCACGAACAGGGTGCGGTCGCCGCGGAACACGTCCAGCAGCAGCTTCTCGTAAGCGATCCGCCGACGGTTGCCCGGGGCGCTCATGGCCAGGGACAGCGGCAAGGACTGCAGGCGCATGCCCTCCTCCGACAGGCCCGGACGCTTGGTCATCACGGTCAGCGAGATGTCCTCGTCCGGCTGCAGGTCGATGACCAGGCGGTTGGCCTTGGTCTCGCCCTGGGCGGCGGCGCCGAAGATGTTGTGCGGCACCGGCTTGAACTGCACGACGATCTGAGTGCGGCGGTCAGGCAGGTTCTTGCCGGTGCGCAGGAAAAACGGCACGCCGGCCCAGCGCCAGTTGTCGATATCAACCTTCATGGCCACGAAGGTCTCGGTCTTCGAGCCCTTGCCGACCTCTTCCAGATAGCCCTCGCGCGCCGTGCCCTCGACCACGCCCGGCACATACTGGCCGCGCACGGTGTCGTGGGCGACATTGGCCTTGGTGAAGGGACGCAGAGACCGCAGCACCTTGACCTTCTCGTCGCGGACGGCGWCGGGATCGAAGCCCGACGGAGCCTCCATGGCGACCAGGCACAGCAGCTGCAGCAGGTGGTTCTGCAGCATGTCGCGCAGGGCGCCGTACTCGTCGTAATAGGGCCAGCGTTCGCCGACCTTCTCGGTCTCGGCGATGGTGATCTGCACGTGGTCGATGTGCTTGTTGTCCCACAGGGGTTCGAACAGCACGTTGCCGAAGCGCAGGGCGGTCAGGTTCTGGACGGTCTCCTTGCCCAGATAGTGGTCGATGCGGAAGATCTGGCTCTCGTCGACCACCGCGCCGACCGCGCCGTTGATGACGCACGAACTGGCGAAATCCTTGCCGATCGGCTTTTCCAGAACCAGGCGCGTCCTGGGGCCGGTCAAGCCTGCCGACTGCAGGGCGGTGCAGACCGGGCCGTAGAGGCTGGGCGACAGGGCGAAATAGACGACGAGGTCGCCGTGCTTGCCGACCTTCTCGGCCAGGGCCTTGGCGCCCTCTTCCTTGGTGATGTCGACGGACAGGTAATCCAGGCGGGCCGCCAGGCGATTCCACGCTGATTCCTCGACGGAGGCCCGCTTGCCCAGTTGCTCGCGCACCAGCTTGCGATAGCCGTCGGCGTCATGGTCGTGGCGGGCCAGGCCGATGATCCGCAGGTCATGCGGCAGCAAGCGGTCGACTTCGAGAAAGTACAGCGAAGGCAACAGCATGCGCAGCGCCAGATCGCCCGCGCCGCCCAGCAGCACCAGCACTTCTCGACCCGCTTGGTCGGCGTTCGTCTCTTTGGTCAATGCTTCCACCCTATGACAACGTTGTCATGACACGCCCGTCAGAGCAATGCAAGCAGGCCCGAGAACGTCTCGTGTCGACGTCCCGACAGGACCGCTCGCGCGGCGTCTAACTAAGGGGTTTGGGGCGGCGCCGCCAGAAGACCAATCGCTTTTCCCGCGCGAAGGTTCACCTCTGTACGGGTCAAACGCGGCCATCCTCGCAAGGGGCGACCTTTTGGGCGGGATGAGACGGCAGAATCATCCCGACTCGCGATCCAACGCGGCCGCCGACTAGGCGCCCTTGTTGCTCGCCTGAGCCCGGAAGCGGTCCTTCATCTTGGCCACCCAGCCGTTGAAGGCTTCGTTGTCGGCGGTGACCTTGCTGAAGTCGGTGCTGGACAGGGCGCCCGGATCGGCGCCGGCCAGGGCCACGCGCAGGCCGTCGGGACTGCGGGCGCCGTCGACGAAACCGCCATAGCGCTGGCGCAGGCGGCCCAGCGAGGCGTCGTCGTCGGCCAGGCTGAACGCCACGGCCGCGCGCAGCAGCTTGGACTCGTCGGCGGGGTTGAGGATCCCCGGCGTCTTCCAGCGATCGGCCAGGGCGCGTTCGTAGAGGGCGCCGGCCTGAGGCCAAGTGTGCTGCTTCCAGGCGATCTCGGCGCGGACGTCCTCGGCGTCGCGGCTCTTGTCGGCCTCGATCACCTCCAGCGCCGCGTCGGTACGGCCCAGGCCCATCAGGGCGCGGGCGGTGGCCAGGCGGCGTTCGGCGTTGAGAGCCGGCGGCAGGATCGTGGTGCGGGTGGCGTTGATGGTGTCCAGCGCGCTCTCGGGCTTTCGGTCCATCAGGTAGATCCAGGCCAGGTCGGTGGCCACCTGGGCCTTGGGCACGCCGTTCAGGCGGTTGTCAACCTGGTACTTCAGCAGCTTGGCGGCCTCGTCCAGCAGGTCGACGTCGACCAGTCGGCGGACCAGATTACGGACCATCTGGTCGCCGTCGGCGCCGATCGGGGTCAGGTCCTGGAAGTCGTAGAACAGGCCCACGGCCTGGATCGGCTGCATGCCGTCGGCCAGACCGTCGAGGAACAGGGTCCGGAAGGCGCCGTTCAGGTCGTTGCGCAGCGCCACGGCCTGCGGCAGGTCAGACTGCACGTTGTTGGCCGAGTGCAACACCTCCAGCGCCTCGCGATAGCGGCCCTGCTTGATCTGCAGCTGGCCCAGCGCGCGGATGGTGTCCAGCTCGACTCCGTCGCCGCGCCAGCGGAAGCGCAGGGCGTCCAGGCCCTTGGCGGCGATGTCGGCGCTGATCTGGTTCTTGGCGAGGCGCAGCTGGATGGCGCGCAGGGTGGCCGGCGCGGCCAGGCGGTCGATGCCGCACTTGGAAATCGCCTGGTACATCGGCAGAGCGCGGGAGTCGTTCTTGGCTTCGAAGGCCTTGGCCAGCGTCAGACGCAGCTCCAGCTGATCCTCGACCGGGATGTTCGGCAGCTTCAGGGCCTGGTTGATCACGCGAATGGCGGTCTCGAGCGCGCCGACGCCGACCGCCGCCTCGGCCTGGGCGCCCAGGAAGCGGGCCTGCCACAGGGCTGGGAACATGTTGAGAGCGCGCGCGCCTTCGGCGAACCGCTGGTTGGCGTCGGTCCACTGGCCGGTCTTGCTGGCGATATAGCCGCGCCACATCGCGGCGGAGGGATCGTCGGACAGCACGGGCGAAGCAAAGTCGGTCTCGGCCTCGGCATAGCGATGCGCCAGCACCTTGGCGACGCCGCGCAGGCCGCGGAACTCGCCGTCGCCCATCAGGCTCTGGTGGGCCCGTCCGGCGGCGTTGAGCACGCCGATCGCCTCGAACGACAGGTTGGAGCCGACTAGGAAGCGGGCCAGAGCCATGCGGGCGGCCGTGTCGTCGCCCTTGCCGTCGGCGCCGCCGGCCGCGGGAACCGCGCCCAGCAGGGCGTCGTAGCGGGCCATGAAGCCGCCGGATCCGAGCTTGGACCAGTGCTCGGGATCGATCAGCGCCGGCATGGCCATGGCCTGGGGCGCGCCGGCCCCGGCGTCGGCCTGGGCCTGGCCGCTGGATGTCGAGGAGAGGAGCAGGCCCTTGGGACGGCCGAGGTGGACGATGTCGCCCTGGGCGCTCATCTGCAGATCACCGGAATAGCTTTCGACCGCCAGACCGGTGGCCGACTGCAACAGCGCCATCTCGACATAGTCGCGGCGCGACGGCAGGCCCTTGGACGGGGCCAGGGCGGTGGCGACGGCGATCCGGTCGCCGACCGCGGGGTCGCCGACCCAGACGATCCTGGTCGTGCCGGCGACGTTGGCGGTCAGGGTGGCGGGGACGACGTTGTCGTCGCGGGCCACGCGGATCAGGTCGGGCGCGTCCTGGACGCCCGCGCCCAGGGCGATGGTCCAGTTGGAGCCGACTCCGTCGGCATAGAACGGCGCGCCCTGCGGGGTGCTGATGCGCAGCGCCGCGTAGTCGGGACCCTTGAAGACCTGGATGTTGCGGTACTGCGCCGTGCTGGCGGGCAGCTTGCCGATATCCAGCCGGGCCGGGGCGTCGAACACCACCCAGACCGCCTCGCCGCGCCGGAACACGGCGGCGCCGGCCGGGTTGGCCCACTCGAAGCTGAGCTGGACCTGACCGGAGACCTTCTCCAGCTTGACCGGGACCACGCCGTTGGCCGGCATGGGGTTCGGCCGCTGGGCGACCACCGCCGCCTGGGCGGGAGCCGGAGCGGTGTCCTGGCGGATGAACAGATTGATGAAGTCGTCGCCGTCGGCGTTGCCGGCCCGGAAATCGGCGTCGTCGCTCAGCGCGACCACGATCTCGACCACGCCGCCGACGTGGCGCGCCTGAGCGCCCTTCACCAGGCGGGGCGGACCGACGTTCAGCCCCRAAAGATTGGGATTGGCGTCGCGCGGGAAGCGCAGCACGACGGCCGTCCCCTCGCGACGGGCCTGCATGCCGCGCGAACCGGGGAATTCCAGCCGCGTGAAGTCGGGCGCCTGGGCGATGCGGACCTGCAGACCGGCCGAGGCGGCGGGCGGCGTGGCGGCGGCTTTGCGCGGCGCGGGCTTGTGCTGGGCGGACTTTTTTGAAGCGTGACGCGGCGCGGCCGAGATCGACACCGACGGGGTCGCGACCCCGAGGATGCAGATCGCCGCGACGGCCGACCTCAGTATCGCCCCCAGCTTCATGCCCCCGCTTCGCTCCTGTCCTAGCCGGCTTTCTTGGCGCCGGCCGGGCTCGCGCCGGCCAGCGGCGCGGCCGCGGCCTGGGCCGAAGTGTCGGCGGCGGGCTTGTCGGCGGCGGCCAGGGCGGCGCGCTGCTTGGCGATGGCTTCGGACGACAGGCGGTTGGCCAGGCGCTCGGTCAGGATCTTGGCGTCGTTCGGCGACATGTTGGCCAGGATCATGCTGAGCGTGCGCTCCTTCATCCTGGACGCGATCGGCAGGCGCACGGAGTCGTCGAGCACGCTCATGCGAGCGGCGGCGTCCTTGGGCTTCATGGCCGAATAGACGGTCACCATGCGCAGGGACTCGGCTTCCTTCTGGGTGTCGGCCTGGCCCAGCAGGCCCTGGATCTCGCCCTTCATGCCGTTCAGCGCCTTCATCTTGGCGTCGAGCTTGCCCTCGGCGGCGGCCAGCAGCTGCAGCTGGACGTCGATATCCTGCTCGCGCTGATCCAGTTGGCCGCGACGCTGGCCCAGGCTCTGCAGCACGCGCAGTTCAGCCGGCGACAGGCCGGCTTCCTTGGCCAGGTCGCTGGCCGAGGGGGCGCAGATGCGCGGCGGCGCGGCTTTGGCGGCTGCGTCCTTGCCCTCGTCGGCGGCCGAAGCCGCCTTCTCGGCGTCAGTCTTGGTCACGCCCTCGGCGAACGCCTTGGCGCCGCTCAGCATGTCCGGCATGGATTTCGCGCCGGCCAGGGCGTTGACAGCCAGCACGCCGACGACGGTCACCCCGATGATCGGCAGGATGCGCGGAATATTTTTCATCGACGGCCCCTAAAGGTCGAACCGGGGCGCGGCGGATCTTCCGGGCCCTCGAACAAGTCATCATCCACCCGCGCCCGTGAACGCGGAGTTTCCTTTGGCCCAGAAGCCCGGCCGGCGGAAGGTGGCGGTGCGTCGCGGGGAATGCGCGACTCGCGCTCCAGCAGCTTCTCGAAGTCCTCGGCCCGCAGGCGGCGCTGGGCCTCCGGCGAAGGCTCCGGCTCGGATGCGCGCAAGGGACGCGGGGCGGCGCGTGGCTCGGTCGCACGCGGCTCGACGCCGGGGCGGGCGGACGGCGGCGGAGTGACCATAGGCCGGTCCAGGCGCTCGTCCAGCTGAGCGGCCAGGGCCTGAGCCCTGGAGATTCGGTCGGCCAGGGTGTCGGCGGCCTCGTCGGTCGCGGCGCGCAGGTCGGCCAGCCCTTGCTCGGCGCGCATGGCGGCGCGGTCGAGATCGGCCACGGCCTTGGCGAAGCCCTCGTGGCTGTCGCGCAAGGCTTTCAGGCGGCGCTCCAGGCGCACGCCGAAGGCCAGGGCGATCAGCAGCAGGATCGCCAGCAGACCGTTGAGGGCGATGGCCGTCAGACTCATTTCAGCTTCTGAACCGCTTTCTTGGCCGCCATGCTCAGCGGCGCGTCGGCGCGCACGGCGATCGAGTGGTTGCGGCGGCCCATGCGTCCGCGGGTGAGCGGGATGGATCCGGCGCGAAGCTCCACCGGGCTGTCGGGCGTGGCGTTGAGCATCAGGGTGTCGCCCACCTTCAGGTCCAGCACCTTGGAGAGGGGCAGTTGCTGTTCGTCGAGCACGGCGCGCACCTCCATCTGTGTGGTCCAGAGTTCGGTGGCCAAGTGGCCTTCCCAGATATTGTCGCGACCGAACTTCTCGCCCATGAACTGCTGCAGCAGCATCTTCCGGATGGGTTCGAGGGTCGCATAGGGCAGCAGAAGCTCGATTCTGCCGCCGCGGTCTTCCATGTCGATCCGAAGCTTCACAAGAATCGCGGCGTTGGCCGGGCGAGCGATGGCGGCGAAGCGCGGATTGGTCTCCAGGCGGTCCAGGCTGAAGGACACCGGATGCAGCGGCTCGAAGGCCGCCTTGGCGTCGTGCAGCACCACCTCGACCATCCGCTGCACCAGCACCCGCTCGATGGTGGTGTAGGGACGGCCCTCGATGCGCATGGCCGCGGTGCCGCGACGGCCGCCCAGCAGCACGTCGACGATCGAGTAGATCAGATTGGAGTCGACGGTCAGCAGGCCGTAGTTGTCCAGCTCCTCGGCCCGGAACACCGCCAGGATGGCCGGCAGCGGGATCGAGTTCAGATAGTCGCCGAAACGGATCGAGCTGATGTTGTCGAGGCTGACCTCGACGTTGTCGGAGGTGAAGTTCCGCAAGGAGGTCGTCATCAACCGCACCAGGCGGTCGAAGACGATTTCCAGCATCGGCAGGCGCTCGTACGAGACCAGGGCCGAGTTGATGATCGCGCGGATGCCGGTGCGGTCGTCATTGCCGTCGCCGGACATGTCGAAGCCCAGCAGGCTGTCGATCTCGTCCTGGTTCAGGATGCGCTCGGCGCCCATGCCGTCGCCGCCGCCGTCGTCCCAGCCGCCCATGCCGCCGCTGAAGTCGCCGAACTGGTTGTCGCCCACGCCGCCGCCGTCGGCGGGCGGGTTTTCCGAAGCCCATTGGGCCATCGCGGCCTGATCGTCGATTTCGTCAGCCATGTCGGTTCGCCTCAACCAGCCCGAGGGCTAGTTGATCAGCATCTCCTCGATCAGCACCGCGTTCACCTTGGAGGGCGCGGCGACCAGATTAACGCGACGCAGCAGCTCGGCGCGCAACTGATAGCTGCCCTGGCTGCCGTTGAGGTCTTCCGGACGCAGTTCGCGCAGGAAGGTCTGGAACATGTCCTGCAGACGCGGGAGGTTCGGCGTCAGATGCTCGGCCGTCTCCTCGTCGGGCAGTTCGAAGGTGAGCTTCAGCTTCAGGAACGTCGAGCGGCCGTCGGCGGCCTGCATGTTCACGACGATGTCCGGCAGGGTGTAGAACACCACGCCGTCGGGGCCCTCCTTGATCACCGGCGCGCCGGCCACGGGCGCGGCCTCGCCGCCGCCGCCATGGCCGCCCTTCTTCTCTTCCTTCTTTTCTTTCTTCTTCGGCTTCTCGTGGCCCGCTTCGCCATGCGCCTCGGGCTTGGGCTTCAGAAGCAGGAACGTTGTCACGCCGCCGCCGACCAGCACGACAGCCGCCGCGGCCGCGATGATGATCATCATCGGCGGCTTCTTTTTCGCAGGAGCTTCGCCCTCGACAACGCCCTCTTCGCCTTCGGGGGCGGGAGCATCCTTGGGGGGTTTGTTGGCCACGCGCGCGGTTCCTTGGAATCTATGGATCTAGTCATGCGTGGAGCATGGTTAACGATGTCTTTTGAAGGCCATTTCGCCGCAGGCTGAATCTGCCCGGCAGACTCCGTCACCGAAGGCGCGTTAACCTTCCTCTTTGTTGAAATCACTCATCTTTTCAAGTTGGCACGAGGGTTGCTAGCAGACTTGCGGCGCATTTGTCGCGCCAGCCGTCTCGGTAACCGGTCATGGACAACGCACTGTATGTGGGACTTTCGCGGCAGATGACTCTGCGCCGCGAACTCGACATCGTGGCCAACAACATCGCCAACATGAACACGACCGGCTTCAAGGTCGAGAAGTTGATGGTCCGCACGGAACCGGCCAAGCCGGCCCGCACCAACGGCGGCTCCTATCCCGTGAAGTTCGTGCTGGACGACCATGTGGCGCGTGACTTCGGCCAGGGCGCCCTGACCAAGACCGGCGGCGATTTCGACCTGGCCCTGGAAGGCCAGGGCTTCTTCAAGGTCTCCACCGGCGACGGCGAGCGCTACACTCGCGACGGCAGCTTCACCATGACCCCCGACGGCAAGCTSGTCACCCAGAACGGCAATTCCGTGCTGGACGAAGGCGGCGGCGAAATCGTCATGGACCCGCTGAAGGGCCCGGTCACTATCGCTCGCGACGGCACGGTCAGCCAAGGCGCGGAGCTGCTGGGCAAGATCGCCGTGGTTCGCCCCACCGATCTGGCCGCGTTCCRCAAGGACGGCGACAACCTCTATCGCAACACCACCAACGACACGCCCCAGGCCGCGCCGAACGCCGCGATCCACCAGGGCATGCTGGAAGCCTCCAACGTCCAATCGATCACCCAGATCACCAAGCTGATCGAAGTCAGCCGCGCCTACGAGAGCGTGTCCAAGATGATGGATCAAACCTCGGAACTGTCCCGGAGCGCCGTCGAGCGCCTGGGCAAGCCGCAGTAAGGATAATTCACGATGCAAGCTCTTCGCACCGCCGCGACCGGCATGTCGGCCCAACAGCTGAACGTCGAAGTCATCTCGAACAACATCGCCAACATGAACACCGTGGGCTTCAAGCGCCAACGGGCCGAGTTCCAGGATCTGATCTACCAGACCATCGAGCGCGCCGGCGCGCAGTCGTCAAGCGACGGCAATGTCGTGCCCACGGGCGTGCAGATCGGCGGCGGCGTGAAGGCCGGTTCGGTCTACCGCATCCACGAGCAGGGCACCCCGTCCATGACGAACAATGAGTTCGACGTGGCCATCCAGGGCAAGGGCTTCCTGCAGATCCTGCTGCCCTCGGGCGAGACGGCCTACACCCGGGCCGGCAACTTCTCGACCAATGACCAGGGCCAGATCGTCACCGAGGACGGCTACACCGTCCAGCCGGGCATCACCATTCCGCAGAACGCCACCTCCACAACCATCAGCAAGACCGGCCTGGTGCAGGTGAAGATGGAAGGCGATCCCGTTCCCCAGACGGTGGGTCAGCTGGAACTGGCCAACTTCATGAACGAAGGCGGCCTGGAAGCCATCGGCGACAACCTGTTCATGGAAACCGCCGCCTCGGGCGCCGCCAACATCGCCGCCCCTGGCCAGCCCGGCTTCGGCACCCTGCTGCAGAACTACACCGAAGCCTCGAACGTCGACTCGGTCAGCGAAATCACCGCCCTGATCGTGGCCCAGCGCGCTTACGAGATGAACTCCAAGGTCATCACCACGGCCGACCAGATGCTTCAAACCACCTCGAACCTGAGGTCGTAAGCTCATGAAAATCTTCGCTCTTTCCCTGGCGGCCCTGCTGATCGCCACCCCGGCCCTGGCCGGCACGAGCGTCTCGCTGCGGTCCGACACCACCGACGCCGACGGCCGCATCACCCTGGGCGAGCTGTTCGACGGCGCCGGCGCGGCTTCGGACGTGGTGGTCGCCACCCGCATGGGCTCCTCGGCGGTGCTCGACGCCGGCGCGATCCAGATCGCCGCCCGCCGGGCCGGCCTGGACTGGTCCAACGCCAACGGGGTGCGCCGGATCATCGTCCGCCAGGGCTCCGACAGCGGCCTGGCCGGCGGTTCGGCCGGCGCCTCGCGCGGCAATGTGGAAGTTCTTGCCTACGCCCGCAGCCTGGCGACCGGCGAATTGGTCCAGCCGGAAGATCTGGTCTGGGTGAAAATGGCCGCCAGCCCGTCCGACGCCCCGCGCGACGCCGACGCGGTGATCGGCATGACTGTCAAACGCCCGCTGCGCCAGGGTTCGGCCGCCAGCCTGCGCGACGTCTCGACCCCGCAGGTCATCAAGGCGGGCGATATCGTCGCAGTCACCTACGAGGACACCGGCGTGGCGCTCACCTTGCAAGGGAAAGCAATGGCGGCGGCGGCCATCGGCGAAAGCCTGATGGTCCAGAACACCGCCAGCAAGAAGATCATCGAGACCGTGGTCACCGGACCCGGCTCGACCGCCGTCGGCCCACAGGCGATGCGCCTGAAGGCCAACCGTAACAACACGCTGCGCTACGCCGCTCGCTGAGAAGGTCACACCTGATGCGCCCCGTCCTCGCCGCTCTTCTGCTGCTCGCCCCGCTCGCCGCCTGCTCGACCGTCACCGAAGCGGTGAAGGGTCCTGACCTGGCTCCCGTCGGCTATCCGGCCCAACTGGCGCCGATGACCCAGCAATACTCCGTCCAGCCTCAGGCCGCCTCGGCCAACTCGCTGTGGCGCACCGGCGCGCGCACCTTCTTCAACGACCAGCGGGCCAGCAAGGTCGGCGACATCGTGACCGTCAACATCGACATCGACGACAGCGCCAACACCAAGAACCAGACCTCGTCCTCGCGCGCCTCGAACAGCAACCTGGGCGTGCCCAACTTCCTGGGCCTGGAATCCAGCCTCGGGAAGGTGCTGCCGGGCGCCTTCGATCCGGCCAACATGATCAACACCAAGTCGGGCTCGTCCAACGCTGGGGCCGGCGCGGTGAACCGCTCGGAAAAGATCAGCCTGACCATCGCCGCCGTCGTCTCGGGCGTGATGCCCAACGGCAATCTGGTCATCCAGGGCACCCAGGAAGTGCGCACCAACGCCGAGGTGCGCCAACTGACCGTGGCCGGCATCGTGCGCCCCGAGGACATCTCGTCGGCCAACACGATCAAGCACACCCAGATCGCCGAAGCCCGCATCAGCTACGGCGGCCGCGGCGACATCAGCCGCGTCCAGAAAACCCCGGGCGGCCAGGCGCTGGTCGAGAAATTCTCGCCGTTCTAAGGACTTGGGTCCGCTCATCCGAGCGGGCGCCTTGATCGGGCGGGCGCGCGGGACCAGATTACGTTGCGTCACAGCGTTCGCCCGGACTTCCCGGGCCTCGATCCGGAGCCGACCTCATGAGCCAGCGCGCACGCGCCTTTTCCGCCCTGGTCGGCGCCGCCCTGCTGGCGACCGCCCTGCCCGTCATCGCCCAAGCTCAGCCGTTCAGCGGGCCGATGGGCGTGACCGGACGCTGGGCGATCGACCTCCCGCGCTCGAAGTTCAACACCGCCCTTACCGGCCCGCCGCCGCTGAGCGGCGAGCTCGACGTCACCATCGACAACGGCAAGAGCCTGGCCTGGACCCTGGTCGAGGTGGACGAGGCCGGCGTGGCCGCCCTGCAGTTCGCCCACGCCGTGCTCGACGGACCGACGACCGTCGCCGTGGTCAATCTGAACCTCGTAACCATCAGCGTGCAGCGCGTCGGCCAGGCCGCGGTGACCGTGACCACCCACGGCGCTCAGGGCTCGCGCCATCAGTCGATGAAGGTCACCCGCACCGATCCCGACACTCTGCTCGTCGAGCAGGACATCGACGGCCAGCCCGGCCCGCCGGACCAGACGCTGATTTTGACCCGGGTGAAGTGATCCTTCCCCTTGCGGGAGAGGGATTTAGCGGTAGCTCAGGCTCCAACTCATCGTCAGCGGACCCGACAAGGTCCGCGCCCCGCTCGCGCACTCCACCAGGCTCTGGAACGCGCCGGTCGGCGTGCGGTAGGCCTTTTCGTCCTTCAGCGGACGCGACTTGCAGCTCAGCCCGCTCACCTTGAAGCTCCGGACGTCGCCCTGGCCGTAGGTCGTGGCGCCGCCCTTGGCGCTAGGCGCGGCTGAGAACGACGCGAAGGACAGGTCCACGGCCTTCAAGGCCTGCCCGCCCTTGGGCGTGAAGACGTCGGTGCGGCTGATTTTGCCGGGCTCCAGGACGTAGGTCGTCTTGACGCTGAACCGGTCGTCGGCGAGCGGCCCGCTAGTTCCAAGCCTGTCCAGCTGGGTCTGCTCGTAGGTGATGATCGTCCGCGCCCCCTGCTCGGCCACCTTGACGTTCCGGGCGTAGGCCAGCGGCGTCAGGCGCGAGCCGTCGGCCAGGGTCAGGCGCGGCAGCAGTTGCGGGAACTCGCCGTCGGCGACGCCGGCCAGCATGCCGGGCGAGAACGGGATCGGATAATAGGGCGTGTTTTCGTGCTGGCTCTTGCCGCCGTTGATGATCGGCAGAGCGATGACGCGCCCCTTGTCACGCAGCGTCACCACCAGCCGGTCGTGCTCGCCGCGCGCGAACCAGGTGACCCGGCGCTTGGGCAGGGTGTCGAGCCAGGCCGCGTAACCGGTGTCGGGCGTCCTGTCCTTGAAGCCCAACTCGTTCCAGATCGCGCTGGTATAGATGTGCTGGCGCGCCAGGCTGAGGTTCTCGCCAAGGATCCGGTGCTTGCCCCGATACTCATCGGTGCGCCGGCCGTGCTCCCACAGGTTCACCGACCCCATCTTGGGATCGAACCAGAAGTCCATGTATCGGGCGGTGACGCGCGACGAGAAGGAGAAGGCCATGGCCTTCTCCTTCGGGGTCAGCACGTCCAGCTTGGCGGCCGCGGTCAGCACCTCGAGGAAGGCCGTCTCGCCGTAGGTCCCGATGCTGCGGCCGTATTCGAAGCCCTCGCCCCGCAGGTTCAGGCGGGGCAGCATCAGGTCGACCGACTTGCGCAGCCAGCCTTTGACCTCGGGCGTCGCCGCCATGCCGGCCTCGATCAGGCGGTGGCTGATCTCGCCGATCAGCAGCACGCTGTAGCGGTCGAACCGCCCTTCCCCGTCGGTCTCGTCGGCGAAGCCGTATTCGCCGGAATATTTGCGATAGTGGTCGAGCGTGCGCTCCAGCAGCGCCTCGCTGGCGGAGGCGTCCTCCCAGCCCAGTTGATAGCGCAGCCGCGCCACGCTGAAGGCCACGCCGTAATAGTTGTTGGGCAGATCGATCAGGGTCAGATCGTCGGCGCGTACGAACTTGCGCCAATCCAGCTTGGTCTTCAGCTTGGCCAGGGTCTCCGGCGACACCGCCTGCTCCAGCAGCCCGGCCTCCTGCAGCATGTGCAGGGCCTGGCAGTAATAATAGACGCCCCAGGTGTTGTTGGTGTCGTCCACCGTCATGTCGGCGATCTGGCGATAACCGGCCAGGTAGGTCGCGAACTTCGGGTCGTCGCGCGGGGTGTCGATCAGCAGATAGGCCAGGCCGATCGCCACCTTGCCGGGCAGGAACTTGTCGTCGGCGTCGAACACCCGGACGCCGTCCAGCGTCATGTCGCGCTTCTCGACCATCAGCTTGTCGAGCAGCACCGCCATCTGCGGCAGCAGCCGGGTCTCGACCGTTCGGTTCATCGGCGGAACGGTCGCATAGACCTGACCGCGCCCGCCCGGATCCGCGGCGGGGACGGCGGCCAGGGCCGATGACGCGAGCGCGCCGAAAGCGGCGGCCAGGAACAGACGTTTGCGGATGGATTTCAACGACATCGTTTCCCCGCCTTCGTCAGTCTTCAGCGGAGACGACTTCATTGTGTGGCGAGCCATCAGCTACCGCCGCCACCATCATTGTCAAGCCAATTGCAATTTAGGTCAGGCCAATCTGAAACGATTGGAAAGGTAGGATGTACCGTCCGCGCCGCCGTCAAACGGCGCGGACTAAAGCCTCACCAGTTGTACATGGTCCCGTCCTCCAGCCGGTTCACCGGCAGGTAGGCGCGCTTGTAGGGATATTGCTCGGCCAGGGCCTCATCGATATCGACGCCCAGGCCCGGCTGCTCGCCCGGATGCAGCATGCCGTCCTTGAAGCTGTAGGCGTGCGGGAACACCGCGTCGGTCTCGGGCGTGTGGCGCATGTATTCCTGCAGGCCGAAGTTCGGGATCGACATGTCGAAGTGCAGGGCTGCGGCCATGGTGATCGGCGACAGGTCGGTGGCGCCGTGGCAACCGGTGCGCACGTGATGAAGGTCGCAGAAGGCGGCGATCTTGCGCAGGTTGGTGATGCCGCCGGCGTGCAGGACGGTGGCCCGCAGATAGTCGATCAACTGCTCCTGGATCAGGATGTTGGCGTCCCAGACGTGGCTGAAGATCTCGCCCACGGCCAGCGGGGTGGTGGTGTGCTGGCGGATCAGGCGGAAGCCGGCCTGGTTCTCGGCGGGCACAGCGTCCTCCAGCCAGAACAGGCGATAGGGCTCCAGATCCTTGCCCAGGCGGCCCGCCTCGATCGGCGTCAGGCGGTGATGGACGTCGTGCAGCAGGTGGACGTCGTCGCCCAGCGCCTCGCGCGCGGCCTCGAACAGCTTGGGCGCGTGCTTCAGGTAGCGAGCCGTCGACCAGAGGTTCTCGGTGGGCAGGTTCCCGTCTGCCGGCTCGTAGAACAKCTTGTCSYYSGAGACGCCGTAGGTGCTGGSCAGGCCSGGCACGCCGGTCTGCAGGCGRATSGCCTTGTAGCCCAGGCCCTTGTACTTCACCGCCTCGGCGATGGTGTCCTCGATGGTCTCGCCGTTGGCGTGGCCGTAGACGGTGACGCCCTCGCGGCAAGCGCCGCCCAGCAGTTGGTACAGCGGCAGGCCCGCGACCTTGGCCTTGATGTCCCACAGCGCCATGTCGACGGCCGCCAGGGCGGTCATGCCCACCGGACCGCCGCGCCAGTAGGAGCCGCGGTAGAAGAACTGCCAGATGTCCTCGATGCGGTGGGCGTCACGGCCAATCAGGCAGGGAATCATGTGGTCGCGCAGGTAGCTGACCACCGCCATCTCGCGGCCGTTCAGCGTCGCATCGCCGACGCCGGTGACGCCGTCCGAGGTTGTGATCTTCAAGGTGACGAAGTTGCGCCCCGGGCAGGTGACGAGAACCTTGGCGTCGATAATCTTGAGCATGGAGTGTTGGTCTACCTGGGTCGCTTAAGTGGCCTGACCAATCCATAGACAAGATAATACAAATGCGCCAGTGCGACGTGGCGTCTTTCGCGACCATGCTCTAGTCTTGCTTCGGCCCCGCAATGCGCGCTGGGCGGGAAAGTCGCATGACCACGTCGACCGCAGAAACTCGAAAGCTCTACCAACAGGTCGCCAACGCGATCGCCGAATCGATCCGGGAAGGCGACTTTCAGGCCGGGCACCGCCTGCCGTCCGAGCGCGACCTGGCCGAAGAATACAAGGTCAGCCGGCCCACGGTGCGCGAGGCGATGATCGCGCTGGAAATCCGAGGCCTGGTCGAAGCGCGCCACGGCTCCGGCGTCTATGTCACCGAGGCCGCGCCGGTCGAGGTCCCCGCTCCCGAGCTGGACATCGGCGCCTTCGAGCTGACCGAGGCCCGTCGCCTGATCGAGGGCGAGTCCTGCGCCCTGGCCGCGACCACCATCACCGATCAGGAACTGATCGACCTGGAGCGCATCCTCGACGACATGGTCGAGGAGAACGAACACGACGTGCGCGGCGATCTGGCCGACCGCCGGTTCCACGTGACCATCGCCCGCGCCACCCGCAACAGCGCCCTGGTCACCGTGATCGAGAACCTCTGGGACCTGCGCTACAAGTCCCCGCTCTGCCGAGCGATGCTGGAGCGCGCCCGCCAGGTCGGCGTGCGGCCGCTGATCGACGACCACCAGGAAATCCTCAGCGCCTTGAAGGCCCGTGATCCCAAGGAAGCCCGCAACGCGATGCGCGAACACCTGGGCCGGGTGATCGACAATCTGCTGACCGCCACAGAGATCGACGCGATGCAGCAGGCCCGCAGCGAGGTCGCCGCCCGCCGCACCGAGCTGGCCCGGCGTTCCCTGATCTGACCGGGCGCTGATCTGACCCTCAAAATCCAGCGAATCGAAGCTTGAGGATGAGCGGCTGGAGGGAGGACTCCAGCCGCCCGTCGCCGACCGGCCCCGGGAGGAGGTGCGATGAAGGACAAGTTCATCGCGTAGGCCGACGATGTTCGCCGAACCTCAACCTAGCTCAGTCAGAGCACGATGCAAGACAATTGGCCTGACCATTAATCCTACATAATGCCGATTTGGCCAGGCCGATATGGTGCGTGGCGCAAAAACCGGCTCTACTGACTTGACCAACGACCAAAGCGACTTAGCACTGGCGGCGACGTGGCGGCATAGACCACGCGCCTCGGGGAAGAAGGACGCCATGCGCGCCAGCCTGATCATCGCCCTGGCCGCCCTGGCCCTGACCGCCGGCGGCGGCGCTGCGGCGTCCCCCGGACCCAAGCCGGCCAAACCCGTGTCCGATCGAGGAGCCATGGCGGTCCAGGCCTCTACGCTGGGCCGCAAGGTGGCGGCCTGGCAGCTCACCCACATGGACAATTTCGACTACACGCACGGCCATCGGGCCACGCCCGATCCGCGTGGCTGGGTGCAGGGCGCCCTGTTTGTCGGCCTGGCGGCCCTCGCCGAGCGCACCGGCGATCCCGCCCTGGTCCAGGCCGTTCGGGGCCACGGCCAGCGGCAGGGCTGGAACCTGGGCCGCCGTCCGCTGCACGCCGACGACCACGTGATCGGCCAAGCCTGGCTTTGGGTCTATCACCGCGATCACGATAAGGCCCAGATCGCGCCGTTGAAGGCGCGCTTCGACGCCATCCTGGCCGATCCGCCCCACGCCAGCCTGACCTTTCTCGAGGGGACCGAGGATCAGCCCTGCCAAGCCCGCTGGTGCTGGAGCGACGCCCTGTTCATGGGTCCCGCGACTTGGACCGGCCTGTCGCGCGCCACCGGCGACCCGCGCTACGCCGCCTATGGCGACAAGGAGTTCTGGGCCGCGACCGACTGGCTGCTCGACAAGCAAGAGGGCCTCTACTACCGCGACAGCCGCTATTTCGACCGCCACGACGACAAGGGCCGCAAGATCTTCTGGAGCCGGGGCAACGGCTGGGCCTATGCCGGCATCGTCGACATCCTCAAGACCCTGCCCGCCGAGCACCCCTCCCGGCCGCGCTACGAGGCGCTTTTCCGGCGGATGTCGGATCGGCTGCTGCCCCTGCAAAAGCCGGACGGCTACTGGCCCCCTTCCCTGCTGGCGCCCGAGCACACCCCGCCCGAGACCAGCGGCACCGGTTTCTTCGTCTACGGCCTGGCCTACGGCCTGAACCACGGGCTGCTGAAGGGGCCAAAATACGAGGCCGCCATGACCAAGGGGTGGAAGGCCCTGGCCGTCGCCGTCCAGCCCGACGGCAAGCTGGGCTGGGTCCAGCAGATCGGCTACGCGCCCGACCACGTCGAAGCCGACAACACCCAACTGTACGGGGTGGGCGCGTTTCTGCTGGCGGCGTCCGRGGTCCGGGCGCGATAGAACCCAACACAGAACCGAAGCGCCCGCCGCTTCGTTGAGACTTCGTTGTTCGTAGAGATTGGCATGGCCGAGACCGTCAACATCGTCTGCCCGCATTGCGACGCCACCAACCGCCTGCCGGCCGCGCGCGACGCCAAAGCGGCCAAGTGCGGACGCTGCGGCGAGCCCCTGTTCACCGGCCAGCCGATCGACCTGACCACCGCCCGCTTCCGCAAGCATGTCGCCAATAGCCAGATCCCGATCGTCGCCGACTTCTGGGCGGCCTGGTGTGGCCCCTGCAAGGCCATCGCCCCGATCTTCGCCCGTTCGACCGCCGAACTGGAGCCCCGCGCCCGGTTCGTGAAGGTCGATGTCGACGCCGAGCCGGCCCTGGCCCAGGCCTATGGCGTGCGCGGCATCCCGGCCCTGTTCCTGTTCAAGGACGGCAAGGTCGCCGCGAACCAGGCCGGCCTGCCCGATCCCGGCTTCTTCCGCCGCTGGCTGGACGAGCACGCGCCGGCCTAGGCTCTGGTCAAGCCGGAGCCCAAGGCCCAGTCTCGCGTTACCGTCTCGACGCAACGACGGAAGGGAGGCCGACGATGCCCAAAGCCCATCATGCCCTGTTGGCCCTCGCCCCCGCCGCCCTGCTGATCTCGGCGTGCGGCGGCGGCCCGGCCCTACCGCCCGAGCAAGGCTACGGCGCCAATCCCGCCCTCCCCGCCGCCAAGAAGCAGGCGTTCCCGGTGGTCAAGATCGCCCCGGCGGTCGGCTGGGCCGACGGCCAGACCCCGGACGCCGCGCCCGGCTTCGTCGCCACCGCCCTGGTCCGTGACCTCGACCATCCGCGCTGGCTGTATGTGCTGCCCAACGGGGACGTGCTGATCGCCGAGACCAACGCCCCGGCCAAGCCGGACGACGGCAAGGGCCTCAAGGGGTGGTTCCAGAAGATCATCATGGGCCGCGCCGGCGCCACCGTGCCCACGGCCAATCGCATCACCCTGGTGCGGGACGCCGACAACGACGGCACGCTGGAGGCGCGCACCACCTTTCTGTCCGGCCTGAACTCGCCGTTCGGCATGGCTCTGATCGGCGACACCCTCTACGTGGCCGACAGCGACGCCCTGCTGGCCTTCCCCTACCAGACCGGCCAGACCCAGATCACCGCCGCGCCCCGCAAGGTCGCCGACCTGCCGGCCGGACCGATCAACCACCACTGGACCAAGAACGTCATCGCCAGTCCGGACGGCTCGAAGCTGTATGTGACCGTCGGCTCCAACAGCAATGTCGGCGAGAACGGCATGGCCGCCGAGGCGCGGCGGGCCGGGATCCTGGAGATCGACCCGGCCACCGGCGCCAGCCGCGTGTTCGCCTCGGGCCTGCGCAATCCCAACGGCATGGGCTGGCAGCCGACCAGCGGCGCCCTGTGGACCAGCGTCAACGAACGCGACGAGATCGGCAACGACCTGGTCCCCGATTACATGACCTCGGTCAAGGACGGCGGCTTCTACGGCTGGCCCTACAGCTATTACGGCCAGACGGTGGACGCCCGCGTCAAACCCCAGCGGCCGGACCTGGTGGCCAAGGCGATCAAGCCGGACTACGCCCTGGGGGCCCATACCGCCTCGCTGGGCCTGACCTTCTACAACGCCGACGCCTTCCCGGCCCGCTACAAGGGCGGCGCCTTCGTCGGCCAGCACGGCTCGTGGAACCGCAAGCCGGTCAACGGCTATCGCGTGGTCTTCGTGCCGTTCACGGGCGGCATGCCGTCCGGCCCTGTCGAGCCGTTCCTGACGGGCTTCCTCGACCCCAAGGGCCAGGCCCTGGGCCGCCCTGTCGGGGTGGCGGTCGACAAGTCCGGCGCCCTGTTGGTGGCGGACGACGTCGGCAACGCCGTTTGGCGGGTGGCGGCCAACGCGCCGCCGCCGGGACCCGGCGCGGCCGCGCCCTAGGCCGGGAGAGCATCCTCCGTCCAGGATCGTCAGACGGGCATCGACGTGAGTTCACTGCATCTGGATTGATCGGTTCGCGCAAGACGTCGCCCGGCGTCGGCGTGTCACATGGTCAACGACGGCGCGCGGGTTTTAAAAAGGAGATCGGTCGCAGCTTCCAGTACCCAGGGATCACCATGAGCCTGTCCTTCCTCATCGGCGCCATCATCGGCTCCGGCGCCTTCATCCTGCTGGGCCGCGCTCCCGCGCAGAAGCTCGTCGAGGCCGTCCAGGCCCGCATCGGCAAGCCGCGCTAAACGCGATCRGAAGCAACGCGCGAACGGGCGGAAAGTCTTCGCGGCGTTTTCGCGGCTAAACACGCAAGCGTGTCGGAACGAAAGTCTTGGCGAACGCCTTTATTGGGCATCGGCGCGCGGCTTGCACGCCTTTTGATGCCAAGGAGGCGTACATGTCTATTCTAGCGTGGATCGTGCTCGGCCTCGTGGCCGGTTTCATCGCCAGCAAGCTGGTCAGCCGCAGCGGCGGCAGCCTGGTGGTGGACCTGGTGCTCGGGATCGTCGGCGCCGTCGTGGGCGGTTTCCTGTTCAATCAGTTCGGCTCGGCCGGTGTCACCGGCCTGAACCTCTATAGCCTGCTGGTCGCCGTCATCGGCGCGGTCGTCGTCCTGGCGATCTACCATGCCTTCACCGGTCGCCGAGCGCTCTAACCCTCTGAGCTTTCGAGACCAAGGAAAAGCGCCTTCGGCCTGGCCGGAGGCGCTTTTTCATGTCCGGAAAGACCGCTAGAGCGCCACGGCCTGCTGCAACATCTTCAGCGCCACCCGCAGGCACTCGATCCGCAGGGGACCGCGGCCGATGTCGCCGAACCGGACCTGCCGATGGTGGGTGTAGCCGCCGCGACGGGCGCAGGCGAAGTGGACCAGGCCGCCCGGTCTTTCCGGATCGCCGACCTCTTCGGCCCAACCCGTGATCGACACGGCCACGTCGGCGCCGGACCGCTTGATCGCCCCCTCGGCCATGGCGATCGCCGTCGGCTGGGACACGGCGCCGCCGTGCGGCAGGAACGACGGCGGCACGTCCAGCAACTCGATCTTGGCGGCGTCGGTATAGACCACGAAGCCGCGATCGAACGCGTGCGAGCATCCCGGCACGTCGGTCAGCAACGAGGCCAGCAAGCCGCCGGTGCAGCTTTCGGCCGTCGCCAGGGTCAGCTCGCGCGCGCAGGCGACGGCCAGGACCGCCCGCGTCAGTTCGTCGATGTCCGACGGCAGGATCGGATCAAGCGCCTCGGCCATGGATTCTCCTGAGGTCGTTCGGCTGTTCGCCGCTCAGTTGGACCATCAGCTTTTCCACGGCGCTTCTCCCTGAAATGCTTGGACGGCCAAGTCGGCGGATCACAAACACTTCGGGCCGGCGGGCGTTCCCGACGACAGCGTCTGGGCGGGCGAGTATTGCGACCACGTCGACTTCTCGACAGAAGTATTCGAGGTTGGCGCACACTCAGACATGAAAAAGCCCGGGCGCGAACGCCCGGGCTCCTTCGGTCCGATCGGGATCTTGGCTTAGTGCGCCGCGACCACGTCTTCCTGGATCTCGTGGACCTTGGCGCCGCGCGCCGCGAACGAGAACCACAGGACGTAAAGATAGCAGACCAGCGGCACGATGAAGGCCAGCGAGCGGGCCCCGATCGGGAAGTTGTGGATGAACTGGTCCACCGTGAAGCCGTACAGGATCGAGATGAACCCGCCGCCGCAGATGGCCATGCACATCAGGCCCGAGGTCGCCGATGCCGGGGCAGACGAGCGTTCCAGGGTGATGGTGAAGATGGTCGGGAACATGATCGAGTTGAACAGGCCGATCAGGATCGCCGCGACGCCCGGGATGAAGCCCATGGTCAGCGGCGCGACATAGTCGCCCGGCAGGTGGATCGTTCCGCCCAGGGGCGTGGCCGGCATGTGATAGGTGGCGATGACTAGGGCGCAGAGGCCCGTGGCGCAGGCCGCGACGATGCCCAGCATGGTGGTGGCCTTGACGTAGCGCAGCAGCACCGAGCCGCCGAACCGGCCGAACATCGCGAACAGCATGAAGATCGGACCGACGAAGCCTGCGACCTGCGAGGGCACGTCGAGGATCTGCTTCTGCTCGAGGAAGAAGATCATCCCCGAGATCACGCAGACCTCGGCGCCGACGTAGAGGAAGATGCCCAAGGCGCCCAGATTGGCCCACTTGGACTGCAGCGCCTTGAACGGCGATTCCGCGTGCTCGGCCATCTTGGGGGCGTGGTGAGTGATGGTGTTGCGCACCAGGAACACGGCCAGGGTGAAGAAGGCCAGGATCACGGCGATCAGCAGATAGACGTTGGTGACGAAGCCCAGGCCGGTGGCCTTCATGGCCTCGGTGACCACCACGYCCTTTTCGAACAGGGGGCCCTTCAGCAGGAAGCTCGCGCCGAAGATGCCACCCGCATAGGCGCCCATCGAGTTGAAGGCCTGGGAGAGGTTGAGGCGGAAGTGCGAACCCTTGGGGTCGCCCATCGAGGCGATCAGCGGGTTGGCCGCGACCTGCAGCAGGGTGATGCCCGAAGCGGCCACGAACAGACCCAGCAGCACGGTGATGAAGTTGTGCGAGAAGGTCGTCGACCAGGCGATCAGGCAGCCGGCGACGATGCCGGTCAGGCCCAGCACGATCGACTTGGCGTAGCCGTTCTTGGCCAGATAGGCCGCCGAGGGGATCGACATGATCCCGTAGGCGATGAAGAACGCGAACTGGTTCAGCTGCGTCTCGAAGTCGGTCAGCGTGTAGATGACCTTCATGCTCTTCACGAGCGGGTCGATCAGATTGGTGACGAACGCCCAGATGAAGAAGAGGGCCGTGACGTAGACGACAGCCAGGATCAGGCCGCCCCCTCCCGACCTGGGGGCCGCTCCGTTCGTCGGAGCCTGCGCTGCACCGGTACCTGCCATGTTGTTTTCACTCCCTGTCCGACGTTGCGGGACGCGACATCCACCCCGACGGTGACAACGTTGTCAAGCGCGGACGCCGAACCGACCGTCCCTAAGGCCCGTCGAGACACTTGTGGGAACCGATCACCCGATTCGACGGTTAAGCCCAAAACTCCGACAAATCCCCGTCGATGGGAAGACCGTGATGTCGATGATCGCCATTCTGCTGACGTCGGGCCTGGTGACCGTGATCGCCGTGATCGGTCTGGCCGACGCCTTCACGCACTTGCTGTGCTGGTCCGCCCGCTCCCTGAGGGAGCCGGAAGCCATGCGCAGCGCCAGTCCGTCCGCCGATGCGGCGCGGCGTGAGCGCGCGACCGCCTAGGCGGCTACGCGGCTCGGCGCCGAGACGTTCCACACGTCGTGGGCGGCTTCGCCCGCCAGGATGTTCTCGGCGGTCAGCAGACCGCTGAGCGTGGCCTGGTCGCGCTCGCCGTCGCGGTGCAGGCCGTTGCGGCCGGCCAGGTGCAGGCTGGGGAACTGCATCTTCAGGTCCAGGCGGATCATCGCCCGGTGCTCGGCGCAGTCCGCGTCCTCGATCGGCAGGACCTTGCGCTGCCGCACGACCAGGGCGTCGCTAACGGCGGTCGGATCCATCAGCCCCATCACCGCGGCCTCGCGCCAGGCCAGGGCCACCAGGTCGGCGTCGCTGGCCGTCCACAGGCCGTCGCCCTCGAAGCAGAAATATTCCAGGCCCAGGCAGCTGGCGGCCTCGCCTTCCGGGGCCATGGCCGGCGACCAGGCGCGGTAGTTCTGCACCCGGCCGACCTGCAGGTCGGTGTCATGGACGTCGATGGCGGTCTCGCGCAGCGACTTGCGCGTGCGGCCCACCAGGGCGACCGTGATCTGGTCGCGGTACATCAGCTCGCCGGCGTGGAACAGGCTGATCGGCGTCGGCCGCAGCATGCTCATCAGATCGCGCAGCGGCGCGGTCGAGACCACGTGGTCGGCGGTGCGGATCTCATGAGCGCCGTCCTCGCGCAGGATCGATACCGTCCACAGCTTGGCGGCGGTGTCGAACTTCAGCGTCTCCACGCGGCGGCCCAAGGCGACTTCGCCGCCCAGGGTCGCGATCTTGTCGGCGCAGGCCCGCCACACCGAGCCGGCCCCGTCGCGGGGATAGCGCAGGCTAGCCGTCGGCTTGGCGGCGTTGGCGCGGCCGGCCGGCATCTGGTCGCGGATCAGGCCCGACACCTTCTCGGCGAAAGGCAGGAACAGCATCGCCGACAGCTTGGCGCCGACCCGGTTGCGGATCTCGTCGCCGAAGGTTCGGGGAATCTTGATCGGGCGGATCTTGGCCAGGCCGAACGAGGCCAGGCAGGCCGCCCCGCCGCGCAGGCCCAGATAGGCCAGGGCCTCCAAGGTCTTCAACGGATAGGCGTAGAGCCGCTCGCGATGATAGATCCGCGCCGCGCGCGGGCGTTCGACGAAGCCGTCCGGCAGCAGTTCCGACCACAGGGCCAGCACGCTGGGCGAGGTCGAGGCGTAGGCCCCGCCGTTCAGGTCGATCCGGAATCCGTGATGGTCGATCGTGCGGCTGGCCCCGCCGACCTGGCTTGGATCCATCTCCAGCACGGCGACATCGCGCCCCGCCTTGGCCAGGACATAGGCGGCGGTCAGGCCGGCCGGCCCGGCCCCGATCACCAAGGTTTCGACGTGCTGCCCCATGACGCGATGGTCCCCGTTCGAGAACCACCCTGGCGCAATAAGGTTAAGACCGCCCCGCCGGACGTGGTGAACCAGCCCTAAACTCGGCCTTGAGACGTTGTGTCGCGCCGCGTCCCTCAGGCCAGTTGATCACCGATCGGCAAGGTCCGGATCCGCTTGCCGGTGGCCGCGAAGATCGCGTTGACCAGGGCGGCCGGAGCCGGCGGCAGGGCCGGCTCGCCCAGGCCGGTGGGCGGGTTGTCGCTGATCACGAAGTGCACCTCGACATCCGGCGCGTCGGCGAAGCGCAGCATCGGGAAGTCCCCGAAATTGCTCTGGACCGCCGCGCCGTTCTCGATGGTGATCTGCTGGGCCAGGGTGCTGCCGATCCCGTCGAGGACCGAGCCCTGCACCTGCTGCTCGGCGCCGTTCGGATTGACGATCTGCCGACCGACATCGACCGCCGCCCACGCCTTGCGGACCTCGACCTTGCCATCGGCCACGGCCGCCTCGACGACCACCGCCACATAGYCGCGGTGGCTGTAGTGGCAGGCCACGCCCAGGCCGACGCCCTTCTCGGTCTTGCGGCCCCAGCCGGACGCCTCGGCCGCCTTGTCCAGCACGGCGCGCATGCGGCCGGTATGGAAGCTGTCGCCCTTGCCCGGCTCACCGATCAGCCGGGGCGCGCCCAGCAGTTTGCGGCGGAACTCGACCGCATCCGCGCCCGCCGCGTGGGCCACCTCGTCGGTGAAACCCTGGAACACGAAGCCGTAGGCGTTGTTGCCCGGGGCGCGCAGCCAGCCGGTCGGCGCCCCCAGCGGCATGACCGAGACGTCCTGGGCGTAGTTCTCCACCGCCCCGAAGGGAAACTGTGTGCCGCCGATATTGGCCGCCCGCGCGAACTTCTGGCCCTCGCCGAAGGTCACGAAGTGGTTGCGCCAGGCGGTCAGCCCGCCCTGGGCGTCCAGCCCCGCCGTCAACCGGTGGAAGCCGGCTGGGCGGTAGAAGTCGTGCTGGATGTCGTCTTCGCGGGTCCACAGCAGCTTGACCGGCGCGCCGACCGTCTTGGAGATCCACGCCGCCTCGACCATGAAGTCGTTCATCAGCCGGCGGCCAAAGCCCCCGCCGCTGCGGGTGAAGTGGATGGTGATGTCGTCGGGCTTGATCCCCAGGGTCTTGGCCACCAGCTCGCGGCCGTCCTCGGGGTTCTGGGCCGGGGCCCAGATCTCGACCTTGCCGTCCTTGAAGCTGGCCGTGCAGTTCTGCGGCTCCAGCGTGGCGTGGGCGTTGAACGGATAGCTGTAGTCGGCGCTGACGATCTTTGCCGCGCCCTTCAGGGCCGCGTCGACGTCGCCGACGGTCTTGAGGTTCCGATGTGGCGGCTGGCCGTGCAGTTCGGCGGCCTTGGCGATGAAGCCCGCGCTGCTCTGGGCGCTGGTCGGATGGTCGGCCCATCTCACTTCCAACAGGTTGCGGCCCTTGCGCGCTTGCCACCAGGTGTCGGCCACCACGACCACGCCGGCGAGCAGGCCTTCCAGCTCGGTCCCGCCGTCCACCACGACGACGTGGCGCACGCCCTTGACCGCCTTGGYCGGGGCCAGGTCGACCTTGGCCACCTTGGCGGCGAACACCGGGGCCTTCAGGAACGTGGCGTACAGCATGCCCGGCACGCGCACGTCGATGCCGTACAGCGGCTTGCCGACGACAATGTCCGGCGTGTCCGACTGCGGCTGGGACTTGCCGATGATGCGGTAGGCCTTGGGGTCCTTGAGGACCAGGCTCTTGGGATCGGGCGCGCTCAAGCCGGCGGCGGCCTGGGCCAGTTCGCCGTAGGACGCGCGGCGCTTGCCGGCCTTTTCGACCACGAAGCCGGGCTCGGTCGCCAGGCCGGCGGCCGGGACGTTCCAGCGCTGGGCCGCGGCCTGGATCAACAGGGCGCGTCCCACCGCACCCACCTGGCGCATAGGCTCCCAGTCGTCAGGCGTGGAGGTGCTGCCGCCGGCCGACTGCTCGCCGAACACCTTGGCGTCGATAGGGGCCTGTTCGATGCGGACGGCCGACCAGTCGACGTCCAGCTCCTCGGCGATCAGCATCGGCATCGAGGTCTTGATCCCCTGCCCGATCTCCGGCCGCTTGGCGGCGATGGTCACAACCCCGTCAGGCGCGATGCGGACGAACGCGTTGAACGGGTTGGCGACGGTCTCGCCCTCCGCCCGGACCAGACCCGGCAGGCTGAACGACAGCAGCAGGCCGCCACCTGCGGCCGCGCCGGTCTTGAGGAACAGGCGGCGCGAAGGATTGTCGAGAAGGGTCGCGGTCATGCCTGCGCCTCCACCTGGCCGGAGGCGGCCTTGATGGCCTTGCGGATGCGAATGTAGGTGGCGCAGCGGCAGAGGTTGCCGTTCATCGCCGCGTCGATCTCGTCGTCGGTCGGCTTGGGCGCCGCCGCCAGCAGGGCCGTGGCCGACATGATCTGGCCGGCCTGGCAGTAGCCGCACTGCGGCACGTCGATGGCTTTCCAGGCGTCCTGGACCTTGGCGCCGACGGGGTTGGCGCCGACGCCTTCGATGGTGGTCACCGCCTTGGCGCCGACCCGGGCCAGCGAGGTGACGCACGAGCGCATGGCCACGCCGTCGATGTGCACCGTGCACGCTCCGCACTGGGCCACGCCGCAGCCGTACTTGGTTCCGACCAGTCCCAGCACGTCGCGCAGCACCCACAGCAGGGGCGTATCGGGCTCGGCGTCCACCGTGTGGACCTGGCCGTTGACCTTCAGGCTTGTCGACATTCCGCTGCTCCCGAACCGACGCCACGCCAGAGTGCCAAAGGCTTGGGCCCGCGACCAGAGGGCGCGCCCTCACTAAAGTTGTCATAAAACCGTCATGCGAGGGGTTGAACGCGGCCGCCTTCCGTGGTTCCGCTCCGCCGCGCCGGGCGTTCTTCCGTACAAGGACGTCCGCGAAACTCTCCACGCTTCGAACAGAGGATGAAGCGACCATGCTGGGCTTGTTCCGGGCCGTCATGCCCAAGGAAGACCGCTTCTACGACCTGTTCGCGCAGCACGCCGCGACCCTGGTGCTGGGCGCCAAGGCGCTGCGGGACCTGATGGAGGGCGGCGACGGCGTCGAGGCCGCCAGYGCCCGCGTCTACAAGCACGAGGAAGAGGCCGACGAGATCACCCGCCAGGTGATGGGCCAGATCCGCCGCAGCTTCATCACCCCGTTCGACCGCAGCGACATCCAGGACCTGACCACGTCGCTGGACGACGCCATCGACCAGATGCGCAAGACCGCCAAGGTCGTCAGCCTGTTCGAGGTCAAGACCTTCGAGCCGCAGATGCGCGAGATGGCCCGCATCATCGTCGAGGCCGCCGAGCTGACCGTCGAGGCCGTGGCGCTGCTGCCCGACATGCGCAAGAACGCCCACCGCCTGACCGAACTGGCCGTCAAGGTGACCCAGATCGAGGAACAGGCCGACCTGATGTACGACCAGGGCCGCAAGGCGCTGTTCCTGGCCAACCGCGAGATTGGCCCCACTGGCGACCCGATGGCCTTTATCGTCGGCGTCGACATCTACAGCCACCTGGAGAAGGTGGTCGACCGGTTCGAGGACGTGGCCAACCGCATCAGCGGCATCGTGGTCGAGCAGGTCTAGTGGACCCGACCTTCATCATTTTGGTCGTGCTGGTGATCGTCGCCCTGGGCTTCGATTTCCTGAACGGCCTGCACGACGCGGCCAACTCGATCGCCACCATCGTCTCGACGCGCGTGCTGTCGGCGAAGTGGGCGGTGCTGTGGGCGGCGTTCTTCAACTTCATCGCCTTCATCTTCTTCGGCACCAGCGTGGCCAAGATGGTCGGCGCGGGGATCATCGACCCCCACATCATCGGCGACCGACTGATCTTCGCGGCCCTGATGGGCGCGATCAGCTGGAACCTGATCACCTGGTGGGCCGGCATCCCCTCGTCCAGCTCGCACGCCCTGATCGGCGGTCTGGTCGGCGCCTCGGTCGCCAAGGTCGGCAGCTTCGGCGCGGTGCAGTGGGCGGGCCTGGGCAAGACCGCGGCCGGCATCGTGGTG